>CAYPZM010000019.1:0-27308 GCA_964414825.1 uncultured Cytophagia bacterium
CTGGACCGATGTGTTTCAAGGATTTTTGATTTTTGGAACCATCGTTTACGTTGTGGTGCTGGCCATGACCAATTACACTCCGCCGGAAGCCTTTGAGATTTCCATGCCCCTAAAAACCGGCGGTTATATGACATTACCAACTACCTATAACGAATGGACCAGCATCATCCCGGAATGGCGTTTGAATTTGCCATCGGAAAGCGCTTATTCGATTTTTAATCTGCTCGGCATCGCCATTCTCTTTTATCTGTTCAAAACCACCATCGAAGGCAGCGGCGGCACAGGAAATTATATGTTGCAACGATTTTTGGCCGCAAAAAGCGATCGCGAATGCGGTTTGCTTTCCCTGTTCTGGACGTTCCTGCTTGCTTTTCGCTGGCCGTTCATCGCTGCTCTGGCCATGATGGGCGTCTCCATCGGTGTAACCAGCGGCCAGGTCATCAGTGACCCAGAGCGCGTGTTGCCCGTGGTCGTCAGCCAATTGGTGCCGGTGGGTATTAAAGGATTGTTGGTCGCAGGATTGATGGCCGCGGCAATGTCAACCTTTGACTCTACGGTTAACGCTGGTGCTGCCTATTGGGTGAAAGATATTTATCAAGCCTACCTCAAGCCAAACGCGACCAAAAAACAATTGATGGCGCACAGTCGTTGGGCGTCGATTGTTATTGTTCTGCTGGGTTTGTTCTTTACGCTGTTTATCCGCAACATCAACGAAATTTGGGGCTGGATCACCATGAGTATCGGCGCCGGATTGATGATCCCCATGCTGGTGCGATGGTACTGGTGGCGACTTAACGGCTACGGCTTTGCCATTGGCACGCTGGCGGGAATGATTGCCGCGGTTTTCCAAAAAACCGCGTTTCCCTGGGCGCCGGAGTACATCCAGTTTATGTTTGTCAGCAGTATGTCGCTGATTTTTATGGTTATCGGCACGTACCTCACTCCGGCCACGGACAAGGGCGTTCTGCAAGAATTTTACAAGCGTACGCGACCCTTTGGCTGGTGGGGCGAGATCAAGCATACCATCCCCGATCATATCCGCCAGCAGCTCAATGCTGAAAACCGCCGCGACAAAATATCCATTTTTTTTGCTGTACCGTTTCAACTTGTCCTGTTTCTTACCACTATGAGCATTGTGTTCAAACGGTGGGATAATCTGCTCGTGCTTTCCATTTTGCTGGTTTTTTTAGGCGCCGGATTGTATTATTTTTGGTTCCGTCATCTCTCCACCGAAGTTAATGTTGATGAGGCTTGAATGAAGTTTTTATCGTCCAAAATAGTTCTTTTACTTTTTGGTATGATGGTGCTGCTGGCCTGTTCCGGCAAACGCCCGAACACTATTGTGGTGTGGCATTCACTGCGGCCAATTGAGCGCAAAGTGCTGATAGAAGCGCTGAACGAATTTGAAAAGAAACATTCAGAGTGGCAATTCAGCGAGCTGTTTTACGATCCGGAAAGTGCGCGCACCAATTTTATCATTTCCGCGTTGGGTGGCAGTGGGCCGGCATTATTGCGCGGCGCTAATGATAATATTGGTCCCATGGTCGAGCTTGGTGTGCTACAGCCGCTGGATTCCTTGTTAACGCAAGCCATGCTCGACAGTTTTCTCACAGACCCGTTTCCGGCCAATACTTATTTTCGAGATCAATTGTACCAGGTCGCCGATCGGGTGGGAAACCATCTCTGTTTGGTGTACAACAAGGCGCTTATTTCAGAACCGCCACAAACTATGAGCGAGTTGATTCGTGTTGGAAAAGAATTGACCCGTGATTTAGATGGTGATGGCCAAATTGATCAATATGCACTGGTGTGGAATTATACCGAGCCGTTCTTTGCCGCGCCGTTTATTGGCGGGTATGGCGGCTGGATCATTGAAGAAACAAATGGCAAATACAAGCCCACCCTCAACAACGAACCTGTCATTAAGGCGGCGCAGCTAATTTACGATTTGGCGAATACCCACAAAATCATTCCGCCAGAAAGCGATTATGAAATTGCCAACGCGCTTTTTAAAGACGGCCTGGCGGCGATGATTATCAATGGCAGTTGGTCGTGGGGAACGTATATTGAGAATGGTATCGACATCGGCCTGGCAAAAATCCCCAAAATTGATGAAACTGGACTGTGGCCGACGCCCGCCGTGCAGCCGATGGGGTATAGTCTCAATGTTAATTTGACCGGTGAAAAATTGGCTATCACGCTAAAGCTGCTGAAATATTTGACCTCCTCGGAGGTGCAGTTGCGCTTCACGCAAGTATCCGGCGCTATTCCGGCGCGGCAGGATGCGTTTGACAGTCCCGTGGTGCAGGAAAAGGAGCTGGTGCGCGCATCACTGGACCAATTATTGGTTGGAAAGGTAACGCCGCCCGTAACCGAGCTGCGCTGGATTTGGGATGCCATGCGCCCGGGATATCAGGCGATTTTCACCGGCCGACAAACGCCGGAAGAGGCGGCGAAACGTATGCAGCAATTGGCGGAAAAATTGATACGAGAAAATCGAGAATAACATGGCTACAGGGACTGGACATTCGCGCATCAACCGGCTGGCCTACTTGTACACGATGCCGGCCATTTTGGTCATGGCAGCGGTAGTGTTGTATCCGTTTTTGTACAATGTGGTGATTTCCTTTTCAAACATGAATCTCACGCATTTTCGCGATTGGAAGCTAACGGGTATCGACAATTACGTCTCGGTAGTGACCGAGCGCTCCTTTTGGTATTTTTTCTTTAAAACCATTTTGTGGACCGGGCTCAACTTGGTTTTCCATGTAACCATTGGTGTGTTTCTCGCCATCATCCTCAACAAAAATATCAAAGGCAAAACTTTTTTTCGCACGTTGTTGATTTTACCCTGGGCCGTGCCGCAATACATTACCGCGCTTACCTGGCGCGGCATGTTCAATTCGGAATACGGCGCCATCCCTTTGATGATGGAACGCATGTTTGGGTTCAGCATTCCCTGGCTTACCACCGAGTGGGGCGCCTTTACTGCGTGTCTTATCACCAACATTTGGCTCGGATTTCCGTTTATGATGATCATCGCTCTGGGCGGTCTGCAAAGCATTCCCGATGAATTGTATGAAGCCGCGGATATCGATGGCGCCACCTGGGCTCACAAATTGAAAAACATCACCATCCCGTTGCTCAAACCGGTTATGGTGCCGGCCATCACTCTTGGTGTCATTTGGACGTTTAACAATTTTAATGTGGTGTGGCTGGTCAGTAACGGGGGAGAGCCGTCGGATACGACGCACATTTTGGTGTCGTGGGTTTACAAAACCGGCTTTACCTATTTCCGGCTCGGTTATGCCGCGGCGTTTTCCATGATCATTTTCGGGATATTACTGGTGTTTAGCTGGAATTTTATCAAAAAAACTCGCGCCACCGAAGCTGTTTATTGAGAGAGATTTTTATGCGTAAACCTCGAGACTTGTCGAATGTCGGCCAAATTTCCGCTTATATTGTGTTGAGTATTTTTGCTTTGTTTTCCATTTATCCGATTTTGCGGGTTATCGCCATATCATTGCGCCCCGGCGATCGCTTGCTGAGCAAATCGCTTGCTCTTATTCCGCAAGACGCCACGCTAAGTACCTATGTGCAATTGTTTATGGACGAACCGTTTTTACGCTGGATGGCCAACAGCCTCATCGTCTCCGGCTGCGTGACCCTGGTTGGCGTTGGATTGGCCGCAACTGCCGGATACGCCTTTTCGCGCTATAAATTTGCCGGTCGCGACAGTGCCATGATCGGCTTGATCACCACGCAAATGTTTCCGGTCACCATGCTGCTGCTGCCGTTGTTTATTATGCTCATCAAAATACGAGCGTATGACAACTATCTCGGCCTCATCATCGCCTATTCGGCCACGGCATTGCCGTTCACCATTTGGCAGATGAAGGGCTATTACGACACCATTCCCTATAGCCTGGAAGAGGCGGCGCGCATTGACGGCTGTTCCGAATTCGGCATTTTTTGGCGCATTGTGCTGCCGCTCGCGGCTCCGGCGTTGGTCATTACAGCGCTGTTTTCCTTTATGACCGCTTGGTCAGAATACCTGGTCGCCGCCGTGCTCATTCAGGATCAAAATTTGTTTACGCTGCCGCTCGGCCTCAAGACTTTTCAGTCGAACATGGAAGTTTCTTGGGGATTATATTCCGCCGGCGCCGTTGTTGTCAGTATACCGGTCGTCGTTTTGTTTCTTTTGTTGAGTAGATGGCTGGTATCTGGATTAACCTTGGGAAGTGTAAAAGGATAAATATGGCTGAAGTTATTAAAGTCTCTGCAGGGAAAGATAGAGCCACTCTTGGCAAAACATTAATGTCGTGGGTGTACAAACCGAAAATTTCGAGTACATGGATAATTTTGGCAGTGGGAGTTGTTGGCGGGCTTGTGCTCTTTTTGATTTTATATGGTGAAGAGCTTTTACCGTGGTTAAAAAATGTACCGGATATGGCTTATTACGTTCTGTTTCTGGCGTTGGGGCCGGCGCTCAATTTTATAAAATCCATTGGTAAAGATCAGGAATGGACATTGCACGAAAAGGGGTTCTCCGTTCGCTATTTAAACAAAGGCCAAGGCATCGGTGAGGAGAAATTTGGAAGTTGGGCGGATTATAAGAGCTGTACCTACGATTCTCGTGGCGTAACGCTGGTGTCCGATAGTCCCCTTCGCAAAAATCTTAAAATGCACGTGCCGGTGAATGTGATGGAGGTTTACTCTATTTGCCGAGAACGCATCAGCATGGCTCAATCGGAAAAATTACATTCGGGACGAGAAGCGCCATCAACGCCAAAATCACCGGAACAAAAACGTATGAGCAAACTGGAGCGCGATATGGCCAATCGTGAAACAAAACAAAGCAATTGGAAAAATTGGTTGGAGCCGTAATTGTTCGGTTTACGTTGTCCAAGCTCGAAATATAAAACGTTGCGAATTTGCGCTTCGGCGTGAAGCGCATTTAATGACATTACCAAGAGTGCAGATTTTACCCCATGCCCGAACTTCCCGAAGTTGAGACCCTGCGTCGTAGTATCGAACCTTTTCTCTTGAATCAAAAAATTATAGATGTCGAGATTCGTGATCCGCGTTTACGCTGGCCGGTTGTTGCTCAGGATTTTGAGCGCTGGGCCGTGGGCCAAAAAATCGAACGTTTGTCTCGGCGCTCGAAATATTTGTTATGGCATCTGGATAATGAGGCGACGGTTGTTATCCATTTGGGCATGAGCGGCCGTTTGGGGCGTTATGCAGCACGTGAACCTGTCGAAAAACATACTCACGTTATCTTTGTTTTAAACAACAATCAGCAAATCCGTTATCGTGATCCAAGGCGATTTGGTCTGGTAGAAATGTCGCCTCCCGGCGACTTGTCCGCTTATCCTCGCTTTAAAAATCTCGGCGTTGAGCCGCTTTCAAACGCTTTTAATGCAAAAAGCCTAAAAAAATGGCTAAAAACTTCAAAAAAGCCCATTAAAAACTGGATTATGGATGCGCAGAATGTGGTTGGGGTCGGTAATATTTATGCAAATGAAGCACTATTTAAAGCGGGAATTCGACCCGACCGCCCTGCGTCATTTTTAACCGATGAGGAGCAAAAGCAGCTTGTAGAACACATCAAGGAGGTGTTGAAACAAGCGATTTCAAAAGGCGGAACCACGTTGAATGATTTTCGCGACGCTTCGGGCGAACCCGGTTTTTTTCAATTGGTGCTTTTGGTGTATCAAAGAGAAGGTGAACTTTGCAACCGCTGCAAGACACCCATCGAACGCTTAACATTGGCCGGACGCAGCTCTTTCTTTTGCCCAACTTGTCAAAAATAGTTGGCCTGCAAAGTCTATTATAGCCTCTTTTGCACAACAGTTAATTACAGAGCTTTGATTCACACATCTTGGAGTAGAGCTATGAAACGTTTATTGCCACTTTTGCTGATTTTGGTGTTGATTTCTGCCGGATTCTCACGCACACAGCCAGGCAAATCCTCACTTGCCGCGCGCCTGACGGATTTTGGGCACGAATTTGGATTTGGACGCATGACTACCCCCACATCAATGATTCTTCTCGATGCAAGTGTACACTATACATCGTCAAGCGAAGAATCGACTGTTGGGAGCCAGACCGTTAGTGGTCCGCAAAGCGATGATTTTATGATGTATTTTTTCCCGGAATACCGGTATTATGTGTTGCCCCGAGGAGCTGTGACCCCGTACATTGGCGTATTCGGTGTATTCGGTTTTGGGATGAGCTCAAGTGAGCAAACGGCTGGAACGAATGTTACCGTAACAAACGGTAGTGCTTTAGCGTTTGGTGTAGGAGCTTCCTTTGGAGCGGAATTTTTTCTCAACAATAATGTGAGTCTGGTCGCACATAGTCGATTGGCGCAATTTTCCAGCGAAAGCCAGAAAAGCGAAAGCGATAATGGATTTCAAACACAAGAGGATGTTCACAGAACCAGTACATTGAGTGTGCAAATCGAGCCTGCTTTGTATGTGCGCATATATTTTTAATGACGGTTTTTTCACATGCATTAATGGGTTGCTTTAGCTTTTCGGAATTTTATTAGAGCGCTGAGACGATATTGTCGGTTTTGCTGCTAGCGATGGCATGGATTTGAATATGTGCTGCTAGGAAATTCTGTGTTTTAACAAAAATTAAAATGCTGGATGCGTGCAGAAACGCTTTCGATTTATAAAAAAACCCTCATCAATATTATTGATGAGGGCTTTTTTATTGATATTAATACATACCTTCCATTCCACCACCATGCGGCATGGGCGGAGTAGCAGATTTCTCTTCCGGTTTGTCGACAATTGTGGCCTCGGTCATCAGCATGAGGGCCGCAACGGAAGCTGCGTTTTCAAGAGCGATTCTCGACACTTTGGACGGATCGATCACGCCAGCTTCATACAAATCTTCGAACACCTCGGTGCCGGCATTAAAACCAAAACCATCTTTGCCTTCTTTAACTTTTTGCACAACAATAGAGCCTTCCCAACCGGCATTTTCAACGATTTGGCGGATGGGCTCTTCCAACGCTCGGCGCAATATGTTGATGCCGATTTTTTCGTCGCCTTCGGTTTTAACATTGTCAAGAGCAGGGATAGCACGCAAGAACGCAACACCACCACCCGGTACAATGCCTTCTTCGACAGCAGCTCGTGTAGCGTGCAGGGCGTCTTCAACGCGAGCTTTTTTCTCTTTCATTTCGACTTCGGTGGCGGCGCCCACGCTCAAAACTGCAACACCGCCAGCCAACTTGGCCAAACGTTCTTGGAGCTTTTCTTTGTCATAATCCGATGTAGAGGTCTCGATCTGTTTTTTCAACTGGGCAATACGACCTTTGATTTCATCAGTGCTGCCAGCGCCTTCAACGATCGTCGTGTTGTCTTTGTCGATATTGACGCGTTTGGCTTGACCCAGATCAGAAACCGTGGCGTTTTCTAGCTTAAAGCCGGCTTCTTCGGAGATTACACGGCCAGCAGTCAAAATGGCAATATCTTCGAGCATGGCTTTACGACGATCACCAAAGCCTGGAGCTTTAACCGCAGCAACTTTCAAAGTGCCGCGCAGTTTGTTGACCACCAGAGTCGCCAGAGCTTCGCCTTCGATATCCTCAGAAATGATCAATAACGGTTTGCCCATTTGCGCTACTTTTTCCAAAACCGGCAGCAAGTCTTTCATGGCGCTGATTTTTTTGTCGTGAATTAGAATCATCGGCTCTTCGAGCACGGCTTCCATGGCTTCAGAGTCGGTGACAAAATAAGGTGAAAGGTAACCGCGATCAAACTGCATACCTTCTACAACTTCCAGACTGGTATCCATGGACTTGGCTTCTTCAACCGTGATAACGCCGTCTTTGCCAACTTTTTCCATTGCGTCAGCAATCAGGCTGCCGATTTCAGGATCGTTATTAGCGGAAATTGAGCCTACTTGGGCGATTTCTTTTTTGCCGGGGAGTGGCTTGCTCATTTTTTTAATTTCAGCAACCACTGCTTTCACGCCATTTTCAATTCCACGTTTAAGGGCTGTAGGATTTGCGCCGGCGGTAACGTTCTTTAAACCCTCACGCACAATAACTTGCGCCAGCACAGTGGCGGTCGTGGTTCCATCGCCAGCAATATCACTGGTTTTGGAGGCAACTTCTTTTACCATCTGGGCGCCCATGTTTTCCAATGGATCTTCAAGTTCGATCTCTTTAGCAACGGTTACACCGTCTTTGGTAACGGTTGGTGCGCCAAATTTTTTATCGATAACAACATTGCGGCCTTTGGGGCCCAAGGTTGCTTTTACAGCATTGGATAGCTGATCAACACCGCGCTTTAGCGCGTTGCGTGCTTCAACATCAAAATCAATGAGTTTGGACATATTGAATAATCCTCCTTAAAATATCGAAAAGTTATAATTTCCCTTTAAATAACAGCAAGAATATCGCTTTCGCGCATAATGAGATAATCTTCGGCATCGATCGTAACTTCGCTGCCAGAGTATTTTCCATACAAAACTTTGTCGCCAACCTTGACTTCAATCGCTACTTTTTCACCGCTATCCGTAACTTTGCCGGGGCCTACGGCAACAACTTCGCCCTGTTGCGGTTTTTCTTTTGCCGTATCGGGAATGTAGATACTGCCCACTTTCGCTTCTTCTTGTTCTAGCGGCTTCACAACAACTCGATCTGCCAACGGCTTGATGTTCATATAATCCTCCTTGAATTACAGGTTTTGTGGTCACTTTTTGTTAGCACTCATTAAAAGTGAGTGCTAAAAATGATAGAAAAGAATATAAGGGATTTTCCAGAAAAATCAAGAAAAAAGTAAAATATTTTAACAAAAAATGTATGATCTTGATATCTTTATTAAAATAGATGAGAGCGCATTGGGAAAGATTCAATTAAAAAACGAAATATTCTCGCTAAAACTACTACTGCGAAAACAGCCAAGTCTTTGATCTTTTTCGAATTTAGTCACTTTTTCCTTGACATTATAAAGAGTTGCTTATATATTTAATCTATCTAAACCAAAGAGGACTAGATTTGAAGGAGGTCATAGGGGAAACAGGGTTAATCATCGAACTTCACGCGCGAGAGTTCACTGTTCGATAAATCTGAGAATCAAGTAAAGGGGTACCACATGAAAGAGTTCGTAGAGTATATCGTGAAGCACTTGGTTGATAACCCCGAAGCCGTGAGAGTATCCGAGGTTGTGGGGGAAACTACAGTGGTGTACGAGCTAAAAGTCGATCAGCCTGACATGGGAAAGGTGATCGGTAAAAACGGGAGGACGGCCCACGCCATTCGAGTTCTATTGAGTGCAGTAGCTCGAAAAGCTGGTAAACATGCAACCCTGGAAATATTGGAGTAGATTTTTATCTGTTCTATTTCAAAACGAGAGGGGATCGTTGCTAAAATCCTAGTCCATCACATGCTGTGATGGACTTTTTTTTATTTATGGTATTTTTCCCCTGCCAAAATAGATTGGGCTCGGTAGAGTTGCTCTGTTAGCAGTACTGCGGAAAGCTCGTGTGGGAATGTCATTTTGGAAAACGAGAGCAAAAGATTGGCCTGCTGTTTCACCTTGTCCGACAAGCCAATAGGGCCACCAATAATAAATGTCACTTGCTTGATCCTGCGTTGGGCCAGTTGATTAAACAATAACGCAAATTCTTTGGATGTCTGTTGCTTGCCCGATTTGTCCAGTACAATTATAAAATCGCTATTTTTCATTTTTTCTAATAGCCGATTCCCCTCTTGATCCAATATTTGAGAATCCGCGACATTTTTCAATTTTTCAGCCTTTATGGATTGCAAAACGGTTGGTATGTAATGCTGCAGGCGCTTTATATACATATCAACAAGATGCTGAATATTGCGATTTTCTATTTTGCCAACGGTGAGAATGTGTATTTTCATCGCTGTTGTTTTTGTATCCTTTTGATAATTCCTTATAAAACATTGTATAGTGTCGTTGCGAAAATGGTATCATGGTTTTAAAATATGTCGTGTTTTTAGATATGAATTCCAAGGAATAGAGTCAACTGTTTTGTTTTGGTTGATGGTTTAATTCGTTGACATTTTAGAAAAAAACCTTATCTTGAAAACAATTTGAACGGAAACGGGAGTGATTATGAACGATTCTCAGGAAAAATCCAAGTTTCAGCCCTTTGCAGTGATGGGCTACTTTTGGGCCGTGCTCGGAGTGGTCGTGTTGCTGGCGGCTTTCACCATAAAAGGCTCCGAGCTGGTTCCGGCCGTGCGTGGCATTGTGACCAACATTATTGCGGGCTCTCTTTTGCTGGTGATTGGAGTGTTGTCTGTTCTGCGTGGTCGTGCAGAAAAAAAGCGGTCGTACAAGGCTTGAAAGAGTTGACATCAACCTGTATCTCGTTTTACGTAACGTTACTCGAATCCCGTATTTCGTATTCTTGTCGCCTACAGATCCAAGAACCAACTATATAACGAACAAAGGTTTTCTCAATGAGTCACGACAATGCAAATGCCGGCGTAACCACATCGAAAATAAAATTTTGTGATTTGCGTTGCGAGCATGCCGAATTCCCCAAACAAGAGCATGTTGATGGCGCCAACAGTTGCCGCACTTTTGCGGCGTTGTGGTGCAAGCAGCTCGAGCAGATCGTCTCGAAAAATGCCCCTTGCGCCGTGTTGTTTGGAAAACGGCGACCTAAATCGAATCTTTAATTAAATAATATGAAAAAAGTCATGGTCACCAATTACAAAAAAGATAGTCTGTACCCCAAAGTGGTCAAAGCAAGCGCCCGTTTACTACAAAAACATAACGAGTTCACTACGGTGGATATAATGCTACAAATGGGGAACATCTTTCCAAAGGATTTGGAGCGCTGGGAAAAGGGCCAGGTCCCCTATCTTGAGCGAGTGTTTCGGGGCAGCTTGTCAAAGGCAAATAGGATATTAGGGATATTGGGATTTCATACTCACGATTTAAACATGGTGCGCTCTCAAAAGCAGCCAATTTCTGGCAAGATTAGGCAATTTTCAAAATCGGGCGATGAAAAGTTGGAGAAACAATACTCGATTTGCTTTCGATGGAACCAGTCTAATGAAAAAAAATGGCTTATGTGAATAAGGTGCTTGAGGCACAATCCTGACATGATCGATAAGTGGATGATGTAGTTCAGCTAACGAACAGAGCATTTGGCATTTTACATAGTGCAAGGTTATGAAAAAATTATTTCTGACAGGCGCCAGCGGATTTTTGGGTGGCCATATCTTTTCTCAAGCCCAAAACCGTTTTGAAATCCTAGGCACATTTTTAAACTATCCTTCCGCGAACGAGATTTCGAATTGGACCCAAATCGATTTGACCGATTTTTTTGATGTGTTTGAGCTGGTCATGGATTTTAATCCCGACGTCATCATTCACACCGCCGCAAACAGCAATTTGGACGCGTGCGAGCGCAATCCCGAATCCGCGCGCGAAGCCAATGTGCAATCCACGGCCAATTTGGTGGGCATTGCCGCGCAAATGGGCGCGCGGTTTATTCACATTTCAACGGATATGGTGTTTGATGGTTCGGGCTCATTATACAAGGAAGACGATGAAACGAATCCCATTTCGGTTTACGGCAAAACCAAACTGCAAGCCGAGCGCATGGTGCAGCGGATTGAAAATTCGGTTATTGTGCGCTCGGCCTTGATTTACGGACGCTGTAAAATCGGCGGTTCTTCGTTTTCTATGTGGATGGAGGATCGGCTGAGCAACGATGTGCAGGTGCCGCTGTATCACGATCAATTTCGATCTCCAATTTTGGCAGACAACCTGGCGCAAGTGGTGCTCGAATTGTGCGATTCTACTTTTACAGGTATTTTGCATGTGGGCGGCGGAAACCGCATTAACCGCTTTGAATTCGGAAAACAGTTATGCGAAATGGGCGGCTATGATTCAAACTTGCTGCAATCCATTTCCATGGACGATCAGGATTCAGTTGCGCCTCGACCCCGAGACGTTTCTCTCGATGTGTCGCGTGCGCAATCAACATTATCCACAAAAATAGTGTCTACGCAAGAGGGACTCGAGCAGATGTTGAACAAATAACATTTGGAGTAAATTGACTGTGTCAATTTATACATCGACACAGTCGGTGTACCAAAGAATTTATGGAAGATCATTCTCATTATCCTCACACATTTCAAAATTTTAGGTAGATTATTATTTGGAGAGAGAGAGATGCAACGACGTGAATTTTTAAAAAAGAGTGTTCTGGGGGTAGCCGCAACATCAACGATTGCTACATTTGCCTGCTCCACTGCGAAAAAGCGCCCCAACATCTTGTTCGCCATTTCCGATGACCAATCCTGGCCGCATGCCAGCGCCTACGGGTGCGAATTCGTTAGCACTCCGGCATTCGACCGTGTGGCGCGCGAAGGCGTGCTGTTTCATAATGCATTTGTCTGTGCACCGCAGTGCAGCCCGAACCGCGCTTCTATTTTGACCGGTCGTTACATTTGGCAAAACGAAGAGGCCGGAACTCATGCCAGCTCCTTTCCGCGAAACTTGCCCGTGTTCACCGAGTTGCTGGAAGAATCCGGTTATCAATTGGGCTATACGGGTAAACCGTGGGGACCGGGCAACTGGCAGATTTCCGGGTGGGAGCGCAACCCTGTGGGGCCGGAATTTTCCGAGATCAAATATGAGAATCCGCCGCTGGATGGCATTCGCAACCTGGATTATGCTGCAAATTTTGAGGCCTTTTTGGATCAAAAATCTTTTGAGCAACCGTTCTTTTTTTGGTACGGCGCTAGTGAACCGCATCGCTCCTACAAACAGGGTAGTGGGTTGGCGGCAGGCAAAAAAACGGAATCGGTTACCGTGCCAGAGTTTTTGCCGGATCACCCGATAATTCGTAGTGACATTCTCGATTATGCTGTGGAGATCGAGTGGTTTGACGCGCACCTCGAACGCATGCTCAATATGTTGGAAGAGCGCGGCGAGCTGGAAAATACTGTTGTGGTGGTCACATCCGACAATGGCATGCCGTTTCCACGCGCCAAAGCCAATTTGTACGAGTATGGCATTCACATGCCGTTGGCCGTGCGATGGGGCGACCGGGTTAAAGCTGGCAGGGAAGTTGATGATCTCGTCAGTTTTGTTGATTTTGCGCCTACCTTTTTGCAGACCGCCGGCGTATCCATCCCCGAAAATGTGACGGGCAAGAGCTTTCTAAACGTTCTGTTGTCCTCAAAAAATGGTCGGGTGGACGAGCAGCGCAAGCACATTTTTACAGGACGCGAACGCCATACGCACGCGCGGCCAAACAATTGGGCCTATCCGTCCCGCGCCATTCGAACGAAAGAATATTTGTATATCTGGAACCTCAAGCCGGATCGTTGGCCGGCTGGGAATCCCACTGGTTCCGGACAACCGCAAGGATATCACGACATTGATGCGTGTCCCTCTAAAACATTTATTATTGAACGGCGTGACGAGTATCCCGAACTCGCTGCAGCGTCGTTGGACAAGCGGCCGGAAGAAGAATTGTACGACATCAACGCCGATGCCGCTTGTTTGAACAATCTCGCAGAACAAGCAGAGTTTGAGCAAATCCGCACGATTTTGCGCACTGAACTTGAGAAAACGCTCGCGGAGACCGGCGACCCGCGCATGTCCGGCAGCGAGATTTTTGAAAGCTACCCCCGCTACAGTCCGATGCGCGATTTTCCGGGGTTTAAAGAGCGAGGCAAGTACAATCCGGAGTACATGTAGATTCTGGCGATTCCTGAAAAACGTTGTTCAACAAAGAAGTAGTGGAGCCATACTTTGAAAACCATCGGTCTCATCGCCGGGCTCGGCCCGGAATCCACATTGGATTACTATCGCGGCATTATCAATGCCTTCAAGCCGACCTATGACAAATCCGGCTATCCGGAAATACTCATCCACAGTTTAGATTTGCGCGAGCTCCTTACCCTGGCGCAAGAGGATCGATGGAACGACATCACCGAGTTGATGACCAATTCGTTTGAGCGATTGCGAAACGCTGGCGCCGATTTTGGCGCCATGGCTACCAACACGCCGCACAAGGTGTTTGAGGTTATACAAAAGCGGACCGCGCTGCCGCTCATCAGCATCGTGCGCGAGACGGCAAAGGTGGCGACACAACACCAGGTTTACCAGGTTTTATTGCTGGGAACGCGATTTACCATGCAATCGGATTTTTATCAGCAGGAGTTTTCTAAACATGAAATTCAAATTATGCTGCCGAGTGAGCCGCAACAAGAGTTTATTCACGACAAAATATTTTCCGAGCTCGAACACGGCATTATAAATGAATCGACCAAACAAGAGTTGTTATTTTTTATTAAAGATGCCCGCAAACGAGGCGCGGATGGCGTTATTTTAGGATGCACCGAGTTGCCGCTGATTTTAAATCAGAATGATTTGCCCATCGTTTGCCTGGATACGACGCAAATTCATATCCGCAGCATTGTGGCGGCATGTCAATCAGACTAGTTTCTATGGAAAACAGATGAAAACACACATTTTTTTGGTACGACATGGGGAAACGGAATGGAACCGCGTCAAAAAATATCAAGGTCAGGCCAATAGCCCATTAACCGAGCTTGGAGTCAAACAAGCTCAAGCGGTGCGGGATGCGCTGGCGGATGAAACCCTGCACGCTATTTTTTCCAGCGATTTGGGCCGCGCTATGCAGACCGCCACTATTATTGCCGAGTCGCACAATATAACCGTTACGCCAGAACCACGGTTGCGAGAGCGCCATTTGGGCGTTTTCCAAGGGTTGGACAAGGAATCTATTTCGGAAAAATTTCCACAAGAGGTACAACGTTATCGATCCGCAGATCCGGATCACGTTATCCCATCCGGAGAAAGTGCGCGACAACGATACGAGCGCTCCACATCCTGCATTCGTGAGCTGGCCGAGACCTATGCCGGCAATACCATTTTGATTGTAACCCATGGTGGGGTGTTGCGTGGCACCATTGAGATGGTGCTGGGACTGCCGATGAACCGCAAGCGTCATTTTTCCTTGTACAATGCCAGCATCGCGCGATTTAGTATTTACAAAAATCACTGGATGATGGACAGTTGGGGCGAAACCTGGCATTTGAAGGGACTGGGCATGTACGATGATTTTTAGGACCTTTTTCTTCAGTTTGAAATAACCCCGCCTTGCCTGGTGTTTAATTCGCAAAACATCAATTCAAAAAGGGTCTCACCTCATGAAATATTACATCACCGGAGCTACCGGTTTTATTGGCGGCAAATTGACTCGGAAATTAATTGAACAGGGGCACGAAATTGTGGCGCTGGTGCGCTCCAAAGAGCGTGCGCAAGATTTAAAAGAGTTGGGCGCTACGTTGATTGAAGGCGATATTACCGACATAGAATCGTTGCGAAAATCGATGCCGGGCGTGGATGGAGTATTCCATGTCGCCGCGTGGTATAAAGTTGGCGTCAAAAACGACAAGGCATACGACATCAATGTCAATGGAACGGAAAATGTGCTCGAAGTGATGCGCGAGTTGGAGATACCCAAAGGCGTCTACACCAGCACATTGGCGGTAAATTCGGACACTCATGGTGAACTTGTTGACGAATCGTACCAATTTACCGGCAACCATTTAAGCGAATACGACAAAACCAAAGCCCTGGCCCACCAAAAAGCGCAAGAGTTTATCGATGCGGGATTGCCGCTGGTCATTGTCATGCCTGGTGTCGTTTACGGACCTGGGGATACGAGTCAGATGGGCGATGTCTTGCGCGATTTTATCCACCGAGATATACCCATGGTGCCTCAAAAAACCGCCTATTGCTGGGGCCATGTGGATGACATTGTGGACGCGCATATTGCCGCAATGGCAAAGGGCAGAAACGGTGAGGCGTATATCATTGCCGGCCCGCCGCATACATTTGAGGAAGCTCTGGACATTGCCGAAGCTGTTTCAGACATTCCGGCGCCTAAAATAAAAGTGGCTCCAGGTATGTTGCGATTTATGTCAAAACTTTCCGCCGCTGTGGAGCCCATCATTAAATTACCGCAGGAATATAGGGCCGAAACCTTGCGTGTGGTGGCGGGAGTTACGTATTTGGGTGATAACTCCAAAGCTAAAAAAGAATTGGGCTACAATCCGCGTCCGTTGTCCGAGGGGCTCAAGGAAACATTGGATGCACTTGAACGCGAGGAATCTTTAAAGTAATATGGACTCCACCTCTTCTGCACCTCCACATCCGCTGCGACTGTTAACCTGGAATTTATGGTTTGATGAATACATGCAGATCGAGCGCCTGCTGGCCGTTTTGTCCTACATCGAACCGCTTAACCCGCACGTACTCGCTTTACAGGAAGTGACGCTGGTCACGCAGCACGCCCTGGCTACGCCCAATTTTCCATTCAGCCAAGCGTATCGAGAGGTTCCCGGCTCTATACCCCCGCGCCAATGGTACTGGGAATCGATTTATTCTCGATTGCCGATCGGGCCTCTATCAACAAGAATAGCTTTTGCCAAGACGGATATGGGGCGGGGTTTGACCGTGCTGCACGTTCCCGAATACGATCTGGTGGTCGGTTGCACGCATCTCGAAAGCGAAAATGAGCACAAGCTGAGGCGGCAGCAATTGCAGCAGAGTATTCAAATCATCGAGGAGTTTGATGCTAAAAATATGTTTCTTTTGGGCGACTTGAATACGCGTGGATTTCAACACATAGACGACCTGTTTCCGGAAGGCTGGCAAGATGCCGGGACTGTCCTAAATCCAAAGGACCCGGGTTATACAGTGGATTATCAGAAAAATAAAATGATCATCACTGCAAAGCAGCACCGACTGGATCGCATTTGTTACAAAAGCAAGCAATGGGAGCCGAAAAGTATCCGACTCATTGGCAAGCACGTGCTAAAAACGGAAAATGATGAGCAGTTTTTGCCGTCGGATCATTTTGGGTTATTTTTAGAATGTGATCTGAAAGAAGAATAAATGCCGTAAAAGTTAATGCTGTCGAGAACAGGCAGTAATAGAGAACTGCCGTGTCCTTGACAAGGGGCCACTTGAGATTTTATACGTTGTCCTATTATCCAGATAAACATTGGCTTACAACAACTTTTCTCTATCTGACGTGACCCCTTGTTAGGTCACTCTTTTTTCGATAACCTCGCCGGCGGCAATAAACTCGAAAATCTGCTCGCCCAACAGGGTAACTCAGCGAGAAAAAGCAAAACCCGGCTAAACAAACACCGGGCATTGGTTTGACTTTACTTTTTAATCAGTTGAGCATCCAAACGAATAACAATGTCCTCGCTAACAATCACTCCGCCGTTATCCATTACATTATTCCAGGAAATGCCCCAATCCATGCGATTTACGGTGGTACGGCCTTCAATTCCAACGCGGGTGTTGCCCCACGGATCGTTAATGGGGCCCACCACTGTGAACGGAATTTGCACCTCTTTGGTAACACCGCGCATGGTCAAATCGCCTACGGCCACATAACCGTCCGCTGTTTTGCTGATTTTTTTGCTTTCGAACACAAGTTCGGGGTGATTTTCGGCATCAAAAAATTCACTGGTGCGCAAATGCTGGTCACGTTTCTCATTGTCCGTGTCAACGCTTGCCACTTGAACAACTCCCTTTATTTTGGAAGATGCCGGATTTTCAGGATCAAAATTGACCTCCGCTGTAAAGTCGTTAAATTTGCCATTCACTTTAGTGATCACCATGTGAGTGGCTGTAAATCCAACCTCGGTATGACTTTTATCAAGTTCCCACTCGGCGCTTTGAGCCGAAGTTACAACAAGCAAGACCAACGCTGCTATTACGAATTTTTTAAACATGTGAAGCTCCTTTCTATGTTATTAAAGGTTTTGCTATTGGTCGATATAAATTTGAATACCTTACATATTCAACGATATTTGAACATAGCATAGACAGCAGTTATTCCTGCCGCTCAGGTGCCTTGGGCGCAGAACTTGTTTTGATGCCAAAAGAACTTTCGCTATATTGTTTCTCACGCACAAATTTGGGCATGTCGTACATTGAGGCGAGATGAAATTGGGGTAAGGGTATGAAAAGAATTATAAGCATATTTTTGATATACGGTTTTATTTCTGTTTTCGGATGGAGTGCCGCGCAATCCGTGGAACCAAACATTGTGTCGACGTTTCACTGTTTGAGCCTTTATTGGAGTCCGCCAACCGGAGATGAATCTGTAAAATGCCATGTGAATTATCGGCGCGTCGGTTCGGCGGAGTGGCATGCCGCCCAGGATTTGTGGTATGATGCGCGCACGCTTCATGGGCGACCCGCACAATACCGCGGCAGCATCGTCAATTTGCAGCCGGATTCGGAATATGAAATTCAGCTTTGGCTAGAAGATGCGCAGCGTACCGAATTGTTTACCCGAGCACGCACCTGGAGTGAGCAGTTTCCCATCGCCGAAACTATTCACGTGCCGCCGCATTCGGAAACCACATTCCGCATAGAAACCTCGGGCAGCGCCGATGGCTATGTGCTTTACATGCCGGTTGAAGGTCAACAGGGTGTGATTGATGTGGAAAATAAAGAAGATTTTTGTGTGTTTTTGCCCGAAAGCACGCATCATGTCATTTTGCGCGGACTGACCCTTCGAGGAGCTGCCCGACATGGTATACGCATGAACGATTATTGTCACGATATTGTGATCGAAGAGTGCGATATCAGCAACTGGGGCAATGCGGACTCGTCCGGTTTTGGCATCAATCTGCAAGCCGCGATTAGCGCGCCATATCGGGCCGACCACATTGAGCGGCTGGTCATTCAAAATAACAAAATACATCACCCGCGTTCTGATGCCAACAGTTGGGGCGAGCCGCGTGCCAATCCCGGCGGCGATCCGTTTCATCCGCAAGGGCCGTACGGACTGGTGTTTTTTGACACCAAGGGCAATCACGTCATTCGTTATAACGACTTTTATACAGATGACGAGCACTATTTTTGCGATATTCTCGGCGCCGGCAGTAACATCAGTTTTGCGGGCTTTCCCGACAAGGATTCCGACATTTATGGTAATTGTTTTGAACGCTGCTGGGATGATGCGATCGAGTCCGAAGGCGCCAATGAAAACGTACGCATTTGGGGCAATACGATTGATCGAGCCTACCATCCGATTGGCGCGGTCGTCACCTCGGTAGGGCCATTGTACGTGTGGCGTAACATAATCAAACGCAATCGCAAATTCGGGCACATTGAAGATCCCGATCTGTATGACCGCGGCGAGTTTATTAAATGCGGTGGGACCTACGACGATGGTGTGTTTTATGGCCAAGGCCGCATGTATGTATACCACAACACTATTTTGCAGCCAAACTCGCCAAACGGCTCACTGCCTCTCGGGTGCGAAGGGGCGCTGGTTGCCGAAGGTCGTTTTCTTTACAATGCCGTCACCCGCAATAATATTTTTACCAATTACGACACCGACAAATATACCTTTCGAGACAATCCCGAAGATTATTCGCAATGCGGCCGCAATGATTTTGATTGGGATTTGTACACCGGTCAGATTAAAGAGACGTGTGAAACGGAAAATTACCAGGAACACGGTATTCATTTGTTGTCGAACGATGAGATCATCTACAATCCCGATGACCCGGCTGGCCCTTACGCTCTAATGCCCGACACGCCCGGCCACGACGCCGGCGTGCTGTTGCCGAATTTTAATGATTATTTTAATGGTCAGGCGCCGGATATGGGTGCAGTCGAAAGCAAAATCGACAGCCCCAATACTGCTCCCGGCCAAGGCGGTCGAGCGCTGACATTTAAATTGTATCAAAACTATCCCAATCCGTTTAATGCAAGCACAAGAATTCTCTACTATATTCCGCGGCAGGTGCATGTTAATTTGGAGATTTACAATGTCCGAGGCGAGCGTGTGGCCGTACTTGTGGATGAACAGCAGCCCGCGGGCGGTTATGCCACGCGTTGGTTCGCAGCCGAGTTTGCCAGCGGTTTGTACTTTGCTCAAATGACGGCGGGTAACTTTCGCTCGATCCAAAAAATGATTCTGGTGCGCTAATAATCTGAAACCTGCGCCGAGATTTTCAGTATTCTCTTTTTATTCACCTGCCAAGAGAGAAACATGCTGCTTGAACCTTTTGCTGTTCGAAAGGTGATATGGATGCGCTGGCTATTGATATTTTCATCTTTTTCGATGGTGCTGTTGCTCGGCGCTCGGAAAATATTTGGCGCACATTCCGGCCGCTCCGGTTTTGTTTTTTGAAATGTACATCAAAGAAGCTTTTCCGTTTTTTATTTTGGCGAATGTAATGTGGTTTGTATTTCTGCGGCGCTACCGTCCTGACCAAAATGTCGAATTTACGTTTCTCAACAGCTTGCCCGTGCGTAATTCCCATCTGGCACGCCATTTTTTTCTGCAGCAATGGTTCCGCTCCGCGTGGATGCCCCTCGCTAGTACTTTTCTCCTATTCGGCTTTTTTCAATTTGCGCCTTTTGCTCACATCACTCGAATTGCCATTCTTCTCTGAGCTTTTAAAAACCAAAGTTTAAGTGGGCTTGATGCCTTATTCCAACTCGCGTCCAGTGAAGGTAGGCCTATTGATTCTTTCAGGAATTCTATCTCTGGAAGCAAATTTGGTCTGGCTTCAAGTCCGGCTTGGCACTTTGCCTTTGGCTGTTCGTGACGAATGTTTATGAAAACAAGTCAAAACAGCTTTTGAAAATATTGCGGTTTTTGATCAAACGGGCGTTGATTTTCGGACGCAACGGCATACAACGATTCGTGAGTTTGTCGCGCGGCACTTGCCAATTCTTCATAGGGATTGTTGCAGACGTCCAGGAATCCAATGTTATAATTTTCGCCATCAAATCGACCCAACGCGGACTGGTCGTATAGTGTAAACCAGTGCGCGCCCACGCAGAAGGGATCTGCGGCCGCATCTTCAACATAAAAACGGTACGCCTGGCCGCGCGCCGCTTGATTTTTGACATGGCCAATGCCTGTTGCTGGTAGACCAACATCCAAGGCGCCAAAGTGAAATTCTCCGATCATAGTCGGCAGTCCGAGAAGCGTGTCTATCGCTTTAACATCATCATGCGGAATATGCTCGCGGTAGCAGTTCATGCTAAACACATCAAAATGGCGCATGCCTTTTAATGCCCAGGAAGGCGGCACTTTGTGATAGCGCGCGCCCAAATTCATATGATTAGGATCCACAGCTTTGCATGCATCCGTAAGCACTTTAAAAAATTCTTCGCACATAAGCTCGCTAAACGCAGCCAAATCCTCAAGCGCTTGCGGAGAAAAGCGCGTTTTCCATTCGCCGGACCGCACCTGGTCGAGCGAAACGTCCATATTCCATGCTGTCGAGAGCTCGGTGTCGTCGCCATATTTGCGCATTAAAAAGCGAGCCAATTCGTTTCTCGTCTCGCATTCGGGCGTATTGAACAACATGCCAGCGGCCGGCAGCTCGCTGGAAAAGCCCCACGTCGGTTCGTTCATTAAAAAATAGCCAATGAATGCCGGATCGTTTTTGGTTTCCTGGAGCTGTTGCGCGTAAAGGTCTGCGTCTTTTTTATAGGATGGCGAAAACACATCCGGGAAATCGCGATAAATTCGCTTGGTGTTTTCCAGCCGGAGTGAAAGCGGACGCACATACGGAAATCCCGCGGCTTTGGCGATCTGCCAATCCGACCAGTTGGCCACCGAATTAAATCCGAAACGTTTTAGCTGCGACAAGGCGATTTGCGCCCATTTATCGTACCAGGTTTCCGCATCAAAGGCGTGAATAAAATTTCCGGCGAGATAGTTGATGTGCGGGGCATCGCCGCGTTGACTGAACATGTCGGCAAATTTGGGATCATTTTCCGGCACCCAGGTGAGGGCTGATTTGAGCCCTTTGTAATTGGCCGTGGAGTCGACGCGCACGCAATCGCAGCCAGCGGACCAAAAGGCATAGCCGTCGGGATCGGCAAGCCACCAACGCGAGCCATCGTGTTCTTTGCGAAAAAATCCCGTGGCCTGAAAACGTTTCTGCAACCAGCCGCCCCAGCGCGAAAAGCCATCGGGCCAGGAATATTCTTCATTGATCTGATTTTGCAATCGCAAGGACACCTCACGTCGAGAGGTGGATTTGGCCAGCCATTGGTGAATGGTGCTTTGGCCAAGCTCGTCAATTAGTTTCCCTTTGGGAAGCGTGAGCTTTGTCATCCATGCAGGCTCGGATTTGGTGGCCGTAAAATCAGTCAGACAAAACCGTACCGGCTGTTCGCCATTGCGTAAAATCGTCAAGGTCATGCGGTCCACTAGCGCCAAATCGACACGATCGCCGCCTACAATCGGTTTAAGCCAGGCGCCTTCACGTTCGGCTTTCCACACATTCTGGTTCACCCATTTCAAATCCGCGCGGATGCGCGCCGAACACTGATTGAGCAGCTTGAAATTGAGCGTAAATATGCGACCGTCGTCGCCCTCTCGCAAGGTGATGAGAAATGCGCACATGGTGTTTCCGTCCAGCAACATATCCGCGTTGAGGTAAGAGTAATCCGCCAAAGCTCCAGCCGGGAACGAATAGGAGAGACCGTCGCCAGCCTGCGTGCCAGAGTACCAGGTTGCTTGCGGAATGGGTGTTTTGCCGGTTTCCGTCACAAGGCCCTTTAGGTTGTCTTTTGGTTTCAGAACCAGGCCGGTCGGAGCGCAAGATTGATAATTATAAAAAACCGCTGCACTGGCGGTAACAAGAGAGCTTTGCAAGAATTGGCGACGATTGATGGACATGATGAGCTCCTTTTTATGAATGCAGAAAAATTTGCATTGATTGCCTGAGAGTTTTCAATACCTTGAAGAAAAGCTCGCAAAAAATCGCTGAGGATATAAAAGAATATCGGGAAAAGTTATCAATAAAAAAAGACTGCTCTCGATAAATTTTACAACTCGCTTAAAATTGAATAAAATTTATATTTTCTCTCACAGCTTATTTTCCTATTTTTTGCTTTGTTGTGTACAGTTCATGTGCTATTTTGAGGTGACAAAAATTATAACATAGAAAAATTATGCTAAAATCTCTGTACGTTAAAAATTACGTTCTCATCGATGAAATCAATATTCAATTCGGCGCTGGATTGAATATCATCACCGGCGAGACCGGTGCCGGCAAGTCCATTTTGGTGGATGCGCTCGGTGCCATTTTGGGTGAAACCTTGTCGCGCGACAGCATTCGTTTGGGCGAGAACAAGGCCATTTTTGAGGGGCATTTTGAATTTCCGGCACCTTACACTCAAGTGCAGGAGCTCTTGTTAGCCAATGAGCTCGAGGACTTGGGGCGCGAACTCATCATTCGCCGCGAACTGAACGATTCCGGTCGCAGCCGTTGCTTTATTAACGACTCGCCGGCAGTGATGTCCGTAGTCTCCGAGCTGGGAGAGCTGTTGGTCGATTTGCACGGTCAGCATGAGCATCAACAACTGTTAAAACCGTCAAAGCACATCGACTATTTGGATGCGTTTGCCAATTTGCAAGACGAGGTGTCCGCATTAAAACAGGTGTATCAAGACATCAAAGCGCAGGAAAGAGAATTAGTACAATTAAAGGAGAAACAAGACAGTCTAAATCAGGCCCGGGATTTGCTACTGTACCAACAGAATGAGATTCGTGCTGTTGGGCCGCAACCCGGAGAAGATGAAGCGCTGAATCAAGAAGAGCTCATTCTTCGAAATGCGGAAAAGCTGTTTGAACACACGACCTGGCTCTTTGACGAATTGTACGAAAAAGAAGGCGCGGTTTCGGAAATCTTGAAAACCGCGGAAAATTCGTTTGCAGAATTGGCCAAAATCGACCAAAATTTCCTTGAAATGCAAAAACAGTGCGAGAATTCGCGCTTGATCGTCGACGATTTGGCCATGTCTTTGCAAAATTATTCGCAAGACATCAGCTTTGATGCTGATCGTCTTGAAGCCGTTCGTCAGCGCCTTGCCGTACTTAATGGATTGAAAAAAAAGTATGGCGGCTCGCTGGACAGTGTGCTGGCCCATCAGGAAAAAGTTGACCATGAAATGGAACAGTTGGAAAATCTCCAAGAGTCCATTCGCGAACTCGAATCTCAGATTGAGACAAAACGTGCGGATTTATCGCAAATCTGTGCCCACGTGTCGCAACAACGAGATAACAACGCTGAACTGTTAAGCACAAAGGTAACGCAACAATTGGTGCATCTTGGAATGGAAAAGGCCGAGTTTACCATTGTCAACCAGAAAAAAGAGTCCGAGCACTCTTTGTTTGCCCGTGTTGACGACAAATCCTATCAGGTAACTTCCAAGGGGATTGATTCGATAGAATTCCGAATCCGTACCAATCCTGGTGAAACCGTTAAACCTTTGGCAAATATCGCATCCGGCGGCGAGATTTCCCGCGTGATGCTGGCGTTAAAAACGTTGCTGGCCGATCAAGTACCCGTGCTCATTTTTGATGAAATTGACGCGGGCATCTCCGGTCGCATTGCGCATGCCGTTGGGGCAAATTTGCGGAAATTGGCGCATAGTCATCAGACTATATGTATCACACATTTGCCGCAGATCGCGAGTATGGCCGATCACCATTTTTTGGTTGAAAAACAATCCGATGATTCCAAAACCCGGACGGATATTCGTAAATTGCAAGACTCGGAACGACTGGAATTTATCGCCCGTCTGTTTGGTGGTGAAACCGTGACCGATGCGCATCTCAAAAGCGCTGCTGATCTGATTCGAGAGGCAAACGTGGGATCGAAAAACCGTTAAATCCTATTCACCCCTTTATCGAACAGAGAGGATGTTATGATGCACAAGCAATCGTTTCGACCCGTGCTGGTTGCCCTGGGTGTCATTTTAGTGGGCCTGTTTATGCTTTGTGCTCACCAACAAACTATTGAAACGCCGGGCGAGGACTTGACCAGAGAAGATGAGGCCTTTCGTGAAGAGCTCCTGGAAATGCTGGACCTGGCAGACCAAGGTGACGAAGGACTCCAAATGGTGGAGATCGAACCAGCTTCACCGGACGACGCAGCCATCACCGCGGACACTGCTGGAGAAGCCGAAGAAGATATGGAGGAATCGGAAGCCGAACTGTTGGCATTAATCGCAGCAATGGAGGATGAAGTCGAAGATGGAGAAAACGTCGAATCCTTTCAACCGCAAGGTGATACCGATACATTGCCGGTGTTAAACGCCTCGGCTGTGCCGCAAAAGCAAAAATCACAAGCCTATACAACATTGGCCGATGAAGTTCGCCGCCTCGAGTTTATTCTGGACCAGCAAAGCGAACAGGTGGACAGTCTCCGGCGCATTATCGATAACCGCAATGCGCGCATTATGGAGCTGCAAACCCAGGTTGCTGCAGCCGCGCCCGCTGCCGCACCCGCCCTGCAAGAGCCAGCGCCACAACAATCTGTGCCCAATTATTATGCGGCAGCCACCGAGTCACCGGTCAATTATCAGCCAGTGTCCCAGTTGAGTGGGCCGATTGTTCAAAAATACAATAAAGGCCGTCAGGCATTCGAATCCTACAACTATCGCGAATGCATTCAAATTATGCAGGATCTGCTGCAAGAGGGTTCGGAAAGTTCACTAGCCGACAATGCTCAATATTGGATCGGGGAATCCTTTTATGGATTAAAAGAGTACCAAAAGGCGATCATGGAATTCCAAAAAGTGTTTGCCTACCAGGCCGCCGATAAATATGATGACGCACAGCTCATGATCGGCTTGTGTTATGTTCGAATGGATCAGCCGGAATTAGCGCGGTCGACATTTGGCGATTTCCTTGACAATTACCGCAGCAGCGAGTATTCGGGGATCGCGCGTCGATATTATGAAAATATATAAAAATTAAAGGTCTCATCGTTAGATGAGACCTTTTTATTTTTAGCGCATCGTCTGCACTCCTACCTGACAGCACGAATATGTCAAAAATTCACACAACTCGTGCTGTGGAATCAATTGTGTGAATTTATTCGAATTCGTGTTCCTTTCAACATGACGTTTCCCAAAAAATCAGCACTTTATTAATGCGCAAATATTTTCTTTCTGGCGATTGTTGGAATATTTCAATATTTTAAATCCTTAAAATAATCAGCAAACAAAAGCCAAAAGGAGATAGCGTGGTAGATTTTGTTCACTTGCACAACCATTCTCACTATAGTCTGCTCGACGGCGCCTGCCGAACCAAAGATTTGGTTAAAAAAACTCTCGAATATGAAATGTCCGCCATTGCACTAACCGATCACGGCAATATGTTTGGCGCCATCGATTTTTACAAAGCGGCAAAATCCGCAGGCGTAAAACCGATCATCGGCTCCGAAGTTTATATCGCCCCCGGCAGCCGTTTTGACAAGGGTGGTGACAAGCGTTCCGGTGGCTACTCGTATCATTTGGTGCTGTTGTGCAAAAACGAAATCGGTTATAAAAATTTGATGAAGCTGGTTTCCGCCGGATTTACCGAGGGCTTTTATTACAAACCACGCATCGACCATAAATTGCTGCGCCAGCATTCCGAAGGCTTGGTGGCGCTTAGCGCATGTTTAAAAGGCGAAGTAGCAAGTACCTTTTTGCGCGAGGGATTTGATGAAGCGCTAAACGTAGTTGAAACGTATCTCGATATTTTCAAAGACGATTTTTATCTCGAAGTGCAAAACCATGGCATTCCAGAAGAGGATGAGGTACGACAAGGCGTGTTTCAATTAGGCGAACACACAGGCGTAAAAATAGTTGGCACCAATGATATTCATTATCTGGAGGAAAGCCATTGGGAAGCTCACGATGTTTTGCTCTGCCTGCAGACGGGAAAGGATTATAATGATCCGCAACGCATGCGCTACAATACGCACGCCTTGTTTTATAAAAATTATAATGAAATGAAATCGCTATTTTCCGGTCACGAGGAAGTGCTGGAAAATACGCTCGAGGTGGCGGAAAAATGCAATTTGGAAATCGGTCTCAATACGTATCATTTGCCCGAGTTTGAAATTCCGCAAGAGGACGACAGCAATACCCTGTCCGACTATTTGCGTAAACTCTCCTACGAAGGCCTGAAGCAGCGGTACGATGCTATCACCCCGCAGCTCGAACAGCGGCTGGAGCACGAACTCGGTGTGATCAGCTCTATGGGATACGATGGTTATTTTTTGATCACCCAGGATTTTATCAATTACGCCAAAAGCCAGGATATCCCGGTTGGCCCGGGCCGCGGTTCGGCGGCTGGTTCGTTGGTGGCGTATTGTTTGGGCATAACCGATCTCGATCCGATCCGTTACGACCTGTTTTTTGAGAGCTTTCTCAATCCAGAGCCCGTTAGCATGCCCGATATTG
>CAYPZM010000020.1:0-26547 GCA_964414825.1 uncultured Cytophagia bacterium
CCGGGTCGTATCCCTGTTCGGCCAAACGCTCTTGCGCTTCCGGCGAAACGTCGAGCTTTAAATCCTTTGCCGCCAATAGCCTGCTCACATAACGCATTTGCAACTCAACGATTTGACGAATCTCCTCCTTGCCCAAGGCGTGGAATACAATGGTGTCGTCAATTCGGTTGAGAAACTCGGGTCGCAATTGCTGCTTTAACAGGCTGTAAACGTGTTGGGTGATCTCCTCGTGAACTTGTTCGCGATTCGATTCGTTGATCTGCTGAGAACGCTCCATAATGTACTGCGCGCCAATGTTGGAGGTCATGATGATGATGGTGTTTTTAAAATTCACCGTACGGCCTTTATTGTCGGTAAGGCGGCCGTCATCCAAAACTTGCAGCAGAATATTAAACACTTCCGGATGCGCCTTTTCGATTTCATCCAGCAGCACGACAGAATAGGGACGGCGCCGAATGGCTTCGGTCAGTTGACCGCCTTCTTCGTAACCAACGTATCCTGGGGGTGCACCAATCAAACGCGAGATCGAATGGCGCTCCATGTATTCGGACATGTCGATGCGCACCAGGGCGTGTTCGTCATCAAATAAAAATTCGGCCAAAGCCCGTGCCAACTCGGTTTTGCCCACGCCAGTGGAACCGAGAAAAATGAACGAGCCAATGGGGCGCTCGGTGTCTTGCAATCCGGCACGGGATCGACGAATGGCATCGGCCACCGCATGCACGGCTTCGACCTGATTGATCAAACGCAAATGAATGCGTTCCTCCATTTTGACAAGTTTTTCGCGCTCACTTTCCAGCATGCGATTTACCGGAATGCCGGTCCATTTGGCCACGACTTCGGCGATGTCTTCTTCATCCACTTCTTCTTTGAGCATTTTTCGGTCTTTTTGGATATCAACAAGTCGAGCATTGGCGTCATTCAGGTCACGTTGCAGCTCGACTAGCTTGCCGTATTTGAGCTCAGCCGCACGCGACAAATTACCCTCGCGTTCAGCACTCGCAGCCTCACCGCGGGTTTGCTCCAGTTGCTCTTTGAGAGAGCGAATATGGGTGATGTTCTGTTTTTCATTTTCCCAATGCGAACGTAACTCTTTGCGCGTGTCATCAAGGTCGGCAAGCTCGCGGGCCAATTCTTCCAGTCTCCGTTTGGAGGCTTGATCTTTTTCCTTTTTGAGCGCTTCGCGTTCAATTTCCAACTGTTTGATTTTGCGTTCCACCTCATCCAGCTCGACCGGCAAACTATCGATTTCGATCCGCAACTTGGATGCCGCTTCATCCACCAAATCGATGGCCTTGTCCGGCAAAAATCGGTCAGTAATATATCGATCCGAAAGATTAGCAGCGGCAATAATCGCGGAATCCTGAATGCGCACACCGTGGTGCACCTCGTAGCGGTCTTTGAGTCCGCGCAAAATGGAAATGGTATCGGTGATGGTGGGTTGATCAATATAAACCTGCTGAAACCGCCGTTCGAGCGCGGCATCTTTTTCAATGTGCTTGCGATACTCATCCAGCGTGGTGGCGCCAACACAACGCAGCTCGCCACGCGCCAAGGCCGGTTTTAACATATTCGATGCATCCATGGCGCCTTCTGCAGCCCCTGCACCGACGAGCGTATGAATTTCGTCAATGAACAGAATAACTTGTCCATCCGCTTCGGCAATTTCGCGCAGTACCGCTTTGAGGCGTTCCTCAAACTCGCCGCGGAATTTCGCACCAGCCACCAGCGATCCCATATCCAACGCCATAATACGTTTGGTTTTTAAACTTTCCGGCACATCCCCTTGAATGATACGAAACGCCAAACCCTCGGCAATGGCGGTTTTACCCACACCCGGTTCGCCAATGAGCACGGGATTGTTTTTCGTGCGTCGCGACAACACTTGCAGCACGCGGCGTATCTCTTCATCGCGGCCAATAACCGGGTCTAGTTTATTACGACGCGCCAAATCGTTCAAGTCACGCGCGTAACGTTTGAGCGCCTGGTATTTTTCTTCCGGACTCTGATCGGTAATACGTTGCGAGCCGCGAATGTCTCGCATCACCTTGAGAATCACATCGTAGGACAAGCCCTGCTCGCGCAACAATTGTCCGGTTGCTGTTTTGTCTTCGCTAAGCGCCAACAAAATATGTTCGACACTTACAAACTCATCTCGCAATTGATTAGCTTCTTTTAAAGCGCGGTCGAATAGCTTGTTGGTAGAATCGGCCAGATATATCTGCCCGACGCCGCCAGAAACTCTAGGGACTTTTGTCAAAATGTCCTCGCAGCGCTCTTTGACCAAATCTGGGTCAACCCCCGATTTTTTGAATATCGAGCGTGCAATGCCCTCCGGAAAGTCGAGCAAACCGTGTAGCAAATGCACCGGCTCGATCTGCTGATGCCCATGCTCAGAAGCCCATTGCTGAGCTTTTTGTAGTGCTTCTTGTGCCTTTATCGTTAATTTGTCAAAAGACAACATTTTAATCCTCTCCTAATCTGAAAAAAGGCGAGGTTTTTACACCTCACCTTTAATGGATTTTACCCTTTTTGAAGCCTTTGCATAATAAAGCACATGCCCGCCATGCGCCCTGTTATGCTATTCTTTTTTGTCGTCGTCAACCACTTCAAAGTCCGCTTCTTCGGCATCGCTTTGCGAACCCTGTTCCTCGGAAGCTTGTTGTTCACCACCCGGCTGAGCGCCTTGCTGTTGCGCAGCAGCTTCGTACATTTTTTGAGCCGCCTGGCCCATGACTTGGTTGACACCTTCAATAGAGCTTTTGATTTCGTCGATATTATCTGTCTTGATGGCCTCTTTCAAACGACCAGTGGCAGCTTCAACCTTGTTCTTTAATTCCGGATCCAGCTTGTCACCATTTTCTTTGAGCTGTTTTTCAGTCTGATAAATAATCTGATCGGCCTGATTCCGCGTATCAATCATTTCGCGTTTTTTCTTGTCTTCAGCCGCATGCGATTTGGCATCGTTGACCATCTTTTCGACTTCGTCCTTTGAAAGACCGGTCGAAGCTTCGATGCGAATGGACTGCTCTTTATTGGTGGCGCGATCTTTGGCAGATACATTCAGAATGCCGTTCGCATCGATATCAAAAGTCACTTCAATTTGCGGAACGCCACGCGGCGCCGGCGGAATACCGTCCAGATGAAAGCGTCCAAGTGTGCGATTATCCCTCGCCAGTTCGCGTTCTCCTTGCAGCACATGAATTTCAACCGATGTCTGGTTATCGGCCGCGGTTGAAAAGACCTCGGATTTTTTCGTTGGAATCGTGGTGTTTTTCTCGATAAGTTTTGTGGTTACATTACCCAGTGTTTCGATACCCAGTGACAACGGAGTCACGTCGAGAAGCAGCACATCCGAAACATCGCCGGACAGCACGCCACCCTGAATAGCAGCACCGATGGCCACAACTTCATCCGGATTTACGCCTCTGTGCGGATCTTTTCCAAACAGTTCTTTGACGAGCTCCTGCACTTTGGGCATACGTGTAGAACCACCCACCAGCACCACTTCATCAATTTCGCTTGCCGCAAGTCCGGCGTCTTTCATAGCCATTTTGCACGGGCCCAGCGTGCGCTGAAACAGATCATCGCAGAGCTGTTCAAATTTGGAACGCGTCAGCACAACATTCAAATGCTTGGGGCCGGTATCGGTTGCCGTGATGAACGGCAGGTTAATTTCCGTTTGCGCGGTTGTGGATAATTCGATCTTGGCTTTTTCCGCTGCTTCTTTCAAGCGCTGGAGTGCCATTGGATCTTTGGACAGGTCAACGCCTTCTTGTTTGATAAATTCGTCGACCAGCCAATCGATGACACGTTGGTCAAAATCGTCACCACCGAGGTGCGTATCGCCATTGGTGGATTTTACTTCAAACACACCGTCGCCAATTTCCAGAATGGAGATATCAAATGTACCGCCACCCAAGTCGAACACGGCAATTTTTTCGTTGGTCTTTTTATCCAAACCATAAGACAGGGATGCCGCTGTGGGCTCGTTGATGATTCGTTTCACGGTTAATCCGGCAATTTCGCCGGCTTCTTTGGTGGCCTGGCGCTGGCTGTCGTTAAAATAGGCCGGAACCGTAATCACAGCTTCGGTAATTTTTTCGCCCAAATAATCTTCTGCGGTTTGCCGCATTTTTTGCAAAATCATGGCGGAAATTTCTTGCGGCGTATACTCTTTATCATCAATTTTTACGCGAGCCACATCATTTTGGCCGGAAAGCACTTTATAGGGAACTTCTTCAATTTCGCGGCTCACTTCGGCATGGCGTCGACCCACAAATCGCTTGATCGAATAAATAGTTTTTTCCGGATTGGTAATGGCCTGTCGTTTAGCAACCTGTCCCACCAGCCGTTCACCCGTTTTGCTAAAGGCAACTACGGATGGTGTTGTTCTTCCACCTTCGCTGTTGGGAATAACTGTCGGTTCGCCGCCCTCCATAACCGCAACACATGAGTTTGTTGTTCCTAAATCAATTCCAATAATCTTTCCCATAATATCCTCTTTATGTTAAAGTGTTTTAATTTGCATTTTGCCCGCCCAAAATGCAAGTAGCATGCCATGACAAAAAAGGGAAACAAATCAGTTGCAGTTGTAAAAAAAACAAGCACATAATAGTACATATCATGTGCTTGTTTAAAATGCATTGCTGTCAGGATGGAATCTTGACACCGTCATTGCGGCGCATATACTGTCAATATGACATCCTTAACGTTCAGTTGATTGGGTCTCATTCGACTTTGAATCTGTTTTCGGCGATTTTTTATAATCGGTTATATAAAATCCCGAGCCTTTAAAAATAAGACCACTGCCCCCACCGATCATTCGAGCGACCTGCCCATGACAAAGCGGGCATTTTGTCAAAGGATCGGCGGTAATGGCTTGAAAGGCTTCAAACTGGTGCCCGCATATTTTGCACCGGTAATCGTACGTGGGCATGTTTCACCTCATCTTATCAACCAATTTATCAAAAATCAACTACTCTTCTTTAGGTACACGCAATCCTGCGTAAAAGTTACTGTCGCCGCGTTTCATACGAAAGAGCACAACATCATTGGGTTCCAAATCTTTAACAATATCATTAAATTCGCTTAGGTTGTTCACGTCTTTACGATTGACCTGGGTAATTAAATCTCCGGGTTGAATATTTTCTCGAGCCGCTACCGATCCCGGCTTAACACCAACGACCAGTACGCCTTCTTCACCTTCGTAATCCATATTAAAGCGGCGCATGCTTTCAGCGGTTAAATTAGCCACATCCATACCCAGAACGGTTTCAGCATCGCCGCCATCTGTGCGGCCTGCCATTAGCTCTTCACGGCCGGGTCGTTCGCCCAATTTAACAGTAATTTCTTTTTCCGATTCGTCACGCCATACCAGCAAATCAACATTAGTTCCTGGCGAGTATGAAGCAATTTTGTTCATCAGATCGTTGCTGTCTTCAACCCTATTGTTATTCACGCGCAAAATAATATCACCTGCTTGAATGCCGGCTTCTTGCGCAGGACTGCCGCTATTGACCTCATTGACGAGCGCACCGCGAGGTTCATCCAAACCAAAAGCTTCGGCAGTAGCATCATCCAACGGACTAATGGTTACGCCGAGAAAGCCGCGCGTTACTTTGCCGGTTTGAATCAACTGCTGCATGACATTTTTTGCCAGGTTGATGGGAATAGCAAAACCGATTCCGACATTACCGCCCGAGGACGAAAAAATCATGGTGTTGATACCCACCAGTTCACCTCTTAGGTTCACCAGGGCGCCACCACTGTTTCCTGGATTGATGGCGGCATCGGTCTGAATAAAATCTTCAAAACTGATTTGTCCGCGCGTGAGACCCGTTCGACCTTTAGCACTTACGATACCCGCCGTTACAGTTTGATCCAGCAGTTCGCTAAATGGGTTACCGATGGCCAGTACCCACTCGCCAACGGCCAGGTTGTCGGAATTGCCGAGTTTGATGGGCGAAAGATTATCGGCATCAATTTTTATAACCGCCAAATCGCTTTCCGGGTCACGTCCGATAACTTTCGCATCATACGTTTGTTCCCCCAATGGGACTTGGAGCTCATCGGCATCTTCAACCACATGGTTATTGGTGATGATATAACCATCTTCACTTACAACAACGCCGGAACCGAGTCCCTGGCGAACTCGCTCTTCCGGCACATTAAAAAAGTACTCCCAAAATTCAGGAACTTGCGTTTCCACGGTTTGCCTGCTTTTGATCGTGACCACAGAACCCTCTACTTGTTCAACAACCTGCGCAAACCCGGTGCTCATGGCCTGCAAGTCCGACAATTCTTGCGAAAGTGGGGAGTTATCTTGCCTGCCGAGTTGCACAGGAGTTGCTTGATCATCTGCAGCAATACTATTATTGGTCAAATCCAAGTTCGAGGAGATAACCAAGCCCACCACTACGCCAATAAAGACTGTAAACACAATCAAAAGTGATACATTGCGAGATTTCATTTTTTACCCTTTCTCAATTAAATATATAATCGAAACTTTAACAACGAATCCTTTAGAGTATTGTTTCGAGTTGTTTATTGAGACAACCGATTGTTTCTTTACCATTATTCCTGCTTATATCCCAGCCCTGCTTCTGCTGCGAATTTTTTGAGATATTCTTTGGCTTTAGGACTGAGTGAATGCGGGATGGTTACATGAATCTCGATATAGTGATCGCCTTGAACATTGTTCACGTTTATGCCCAGACCTTTAAGCTTGAGCTTTTTGCCGGACGGCGTGCCTGGCGGGATTCTGATATCCACAGACCCTTTGTTATAGGTTAATACGCGAACTTTGTCGCCCAACGCTGCTTGCACCATATTTATGGAGATGGTGCTATAAATATCCGCTCCTTGCCGACGAAACACCGGATGCGGTGCCACGTGAATGGTGACGATCAAATCCCCCGCGGGGCCACCCGCCATACCTGGCTGTCCCTGACCGCGCAATCGTATCTTTTTGCCATCTTCGACGCCGGCAGGAATGTTTACCGATAGCCGCTTGGAGTTGACGCGGATCGTCTGCTTGCCACCGCTAATGGCGACATCAAACGCAATGGTGAGCTCGGCGGAAATGTCGCCTCCTTTTTGAGACTGAGGCGAAAAGCCGCCGCCACGGCCACCAAACATGTCGCTAAAAATATCGCCAAGGCCGCCAAACCCGGCACTGCGTTTACCCCGAAATCCACCGCTAAACATGGAACCCAAATCTTCAAAATTTACATTTTGATAGGATCCGGACTCTCCAAAGCCGCCACCAAATGCGCCATATTTTCGCATTTGATCGTATCGAGCGCGTTTTTGCGGATTGTTCAACACGCCATAGGCTTCGGAAATTTCTTTAAAACGCTCTTCGGCCTTGGCGTCGCCTTTGTGCCTGTCGGGGTGATACTTTTTCGCCAGCTCGCGATAAGCTTTTTTGATCTCCTGATCGCTGGCATTTTCCGATACGCCTAATATTTTATAATAATCCTTATTCGCCATGTGACTCACCATTCTATATGGATTTTGCTTTTGCCGTTATAACTTTTGCGGGTCGTAAAAGAGTTCCTTTGAATAAAAATCCTTTTTGCCATACTTTGACAATATCTCCCTCTTCCACCTCATCCGACTCTTCCACCATAACCGCGTCGTGAACATTGGGATCGAATGTGCGATCGCGGGTATCAATTACTTCCAAACCCAAATCCGCCAAGGTGCTGATGAGTTTGTTATGAATCAATTGAACGCCTTCAACAGAAACGTTGCCGTCTTTTGCTTCATGGCTGAACAAAATTTCAAAATCATCCACAACCGGCAGAATTTGCGAGACAATTTCCCGCGCCGCATGCACGCGCCATTCTTGCATCCGCTGTTCATTGCGTTTTTTATAATTCATAAACTCGGCTTGCACGCGCAACATGGTTTCGTAATAATCTTCACCGGAGCCAGTTGGTTCTTTAGTTATATCCGGCTTTTCTTCTTGCTGCTCTTTTTCTTGGTTTTCTTCGTTTATGTCAATATCAATGTGATGTTCTCGTTCAGTCATACTTTTCCTCATTTGATTCATATTTTAAAGCTTTTGTAAGATTGCAATAGGTATGCCACAACAAAGGCTCCTGCTAACCCTTTGTTTTTCCAAGCCAAGCGGTTCATTTGAGTTGTCAATAAAAAATCAGGCCCCTGTCAGATTGGCAGACCTCAAGCGGCCTGAAAAATATGGATAGCTTTATTTTCCACAGCTTCCGCTGCTTCGTTCAAGCCTTCCGGCAAGGTGGGATGAGCGTGAATGGTGAGAGTGAGATCCTCGATATGCGCAGCCATTTCGACAGCCAGCGCGCCTTCGGCAATGAGGTCCGAGGCGTGCGCGCCAATGATGTGAACGCCCAGCACGGTGCCGCTATCAGCGTCCGATATGATTTTGGTGAGTCCATTGGCTTCGCCCAGAGTGAGCGCCCGTCCCAGAGCTTTGAAGGGGAACAGCCCGACCTTAACCTCATATCCGGCGTGTTCGGCCTGCTCTTGCGTGAGCCCGACAATGGCGATTTCCGGATCGGTAAAAATGACACCAGGTACTGCCAGGTTATCAAACGCAGATTTTTTCCCGGAAATCACTTCCGCCGCAATTTTGCCCATGTGAGAGGCACGATGCGCCAAAAGCGGTCCGGCCACAACATCGCCAATGGCGTACACTTGTTCTACCGAGGTTTGCAAGCGTTCATTGACCGAGATAAAACCTTGGGCATCGGTTTCCAGTCCTAACGTTTGCAAACCCAATTCGTGCGTTGTCGGCCGGTGACCAATTGCGACGAGGACTTTGTCTGCTTTAATGGAATCCAGGCGGTTTCCCGACTTAATTTTGACCTCAGCGACAGAACTATCGCGCAACACGGATTCTACCGCGGTTCCCAAACGTAAATCAACATTGTTTTGCTTGAGTGAGCGTTTTAGAATTCGAACCAGCTCGGGTTCAAACTGCGGCAGGAGCTCGTCTTGCGCCTCGACAATTGTGACCTGGCTGCCCAATTTGGCATAAACCAGGCCAAGCTCCAATCCGACCGAACCGGCGCCAATGACCACGAAATGGTTTGGCACCTCGGATAAATCGAGAGCATGCGCGGCATTCAAAACCAGCTCGCCATCAAATGGCGTGTTGGGTAACTCCATGGGGCGCGAGCCAGTGGCGATGATGACATTATCATATTCGTAACGCTGCATACCATCGCGGGTATGCACCAAAATTTTGCCGGGTTCCGTAAACGTTGCGGTTCCATGGACAAGCTCGACGCCGTTTTTTTCCAATAATTTCCCAACGCCATTGCGCAGTTTTTCGACGATTCCATTTTTCCAGGATTGCAATTTTTGCATATCGAGTTTTATGTCAGAAACGGTTAGGCCCATTGTTTCCGCCTGCTCAATGGTCTGTTTTAATGCGGAAACCTCGATAAGCGCTTTGGACGGAATGCATCCCCAGTTGAGGCACATGCCGCCGACTTTATCTTTTTCGATCAGCGCCACATCTTGCCCTAATTGTGCAGCACGGATGGCGGCTACGTAGCCGCCTGGCCCGCCACCAATTATGATCGTTTCAACGCTTGTAGTAAAATCACCAACAACCATGGTTACACCATTTCTACCAGCATTCGCATGGGATCTTGCAGCAGTTGTTTAATGACATTCATAAATCGAGCGATTATGGCGCCATCGAGTACGCGATGATCGAATGCGATGACCAACGGCAACATGCGGCGCACACGAACTTGACCGTCCAGGACTACCGGTTTTTCGCGCGCAGCCATAATTGCTAAAATTGCCACTTGGGGAAAACTAATGATGGGCGTCGCATGCGTGCCGCCAATAACGCCCACATTGGTTAAAGTGAACGTTCCGCCGCGTAATTCTTCCAATTCGATTTCACGATTTCGGGCGCGTGCAGTTAAACGCTGAATCTCTTGCGCGATTTGCAAAATGCTTTTTTGATCCACGTTGCGCACCACCGGAACCATCAAGCCGTGTTCGGTATCGGTGGCAATGCCAATGTGGTAATACTCTTTGAGAACGATTTCATCCGCTTGTTCATCCAATGACGCGTTAACTTGCGGGAATTGTTTCAGGGATGACACTACCGCACGTGTCATAAACGCAAGCGGAGTTAGCTTAATGCCTTGCTCTTCCGCTGAGGGTTGCTGCGTTTTGACGACATTGAACAAATCCGTAACATCGACATCCTCGGCATGCCAGACATGCGGAATGGTGTCGTAGGATTTCACCATAGCTTCGGCGGTACGTTTGCGGATGCCTTTGAATGGAATGCGGCGTTCGACACCAAATTCTTCTTTTTGCAATTTTCCATTGGAAGGTTCAAACGTCTCGACCTTTGGAGGACGTTCCGGCTCGGCTGTTTCAGTTGCAGTTTTTTGCGCCGCATGCTGTACATCCTCATCCGTGATGCGGCCGCCTTTGCCGCTGCCGCTGATTTCCTGAATGTTGACTCCGAGCTCTCGCGCCAAGTTGCGAGTGTGCGGTGTAGCCAAAACGCGTTTTGAAGCTGCCGCAGCTCCCGGTTGTGGTTTACCGGCTTTGGGCGCCAAAGGCTCTGCTTCAGCTTGCGGCTCGGCTGCTCTCGTTTGAGATTTTTCCTCAGCAACAGGCTCCGCTGTGTCAAAAATCATTAACGCCTGTCCCACCTCGACCGTATCTCCCACCTCGTGTGGAATCTCTTTCACAACTCCATTCACAGGCGACGGCAAAGCGACTACGGCTTTGTCGGTTTCGATTTTTAAGATGGGTTGATCCTCCTTTACAGAATCACCCACCTTGACATCGTAACTGACGATTTCGGCTTCGTGGATACCTTCCCCCACATCAGGGAGTTTAAATTCATAGCTCATTTAAAACTCTAACGTTTCGTGAATGGCCTTTATTATTTTTTCGGCGCTGGGATAATTATAATCCTCCAGGCGGGATAGCGGCGGCACAATATCATAACCGGTGACGCGTTTTACAGGCGCCAACAGATAAAGCAAACAGCGCTCGCTGATCTGCGCGGTGATTTCGGCGCCGACGCCAAACAATCGCGGTGCTTCGTGCACAACAACGGCGCGCCCGGTTTTTTGCACGGACTCGGTAATGGCGTGAACATCAAACGGAAGGATGGTGCGAAGGTCCAGCACTTCAACTTCCACATTATGCTCAGCCATTTTTGCCGCGGCATCCAGCGCCACCGGCACCATGGCGCCGTAGGTGATGACACTCACGTCCTTCCCTTCTCGTGCGATTCGCGCTTTGCCGATAGGTGTGCGGTATAATTCATCCGGCACCGGTTCGCGCTTGAGGCGGTAGAGGCGTTTGGGTTCGAGAAAAATCACCGGATCGGGATCATCGATGGCAGAAACAAGCAATCCCTTGGCATCTTCGGGAGTGGAAGGAATAACCACTTTAAGCCCCGGAATGTGAGCGAAATGCGCTTCCGTGCTTTCCGAATGGTGCTCCAGGGCTTTGACACCGGCGCCATAGGGAGCACGCACCACAATTCCAGCAGAAAAACGCCCCTGACTGCGGTGGCGCATCCGTGCTGCATGGTTCAGCATTTGGTCAAATCCCTGGTAAATAAAACCCATAAACTGAATTTCCACCACCGGCTTGAGTCCGTTCATGGCCATGCCAATGCTGGCACCTACTATGGATGATTCTCCTAGCGGCGTATCGATGACGCGTTCGGCGCCAAAGGCCTCAATCAAATTAATGGTGGCGCGAAATACGCCGCCATCTACACCCACATCTTCGCCCAACACGATGACCGAGCTGTCTTCCTGCATCTTTTGATGGAGTGCCTCATTGATAGCCTGCACCATGGTTCGCTTTGCCATTACTCGTCCTCCGGCAGGTTGTAGAAGGATTGCATTTCTTGCATCTGCTCGCGCAAATTCCAGGGCATGTTGGCATACATATTTTGGAATATGTGTCGAGGATTCAGTTTGGGGAACTGTTCATATTCTTTTACAGCCGCATCCACTTTGGTTGTGTTTTCTTGCACTACCTGTTCTTCTTCTTGTTTGGTCCAAGAAAACTCGCTCTGCAGATGTTTTCGCAGACGATCAATGGGATCTTTTTTGCGCCATTCTTCCACTTCTTTTTCAGTGCGATAGCGGCTGGAATCATCGGCCGTGGTATGATCATCCATTCGATACGTCACCAGTTCGATCAACACCGGTTTGTGCTGCTCGCGCGCCCGATCCGAGTACTTTTTTATGGTATCATAAATGGCAAATACATCATTGCCGTCCACACGCACGCCCTCCATATTGTAAGCGCAGGCTTTTTCGGCAAGGGTAGCCGTAGCCGTTTGGCGATGAATGGGCGTTGAAATGGCCCAGCCGTTATTTTGAATGACAAACACAACCGGCACCTGCCACACCGCAGCCAGGTTCAAACTTTCATGAAAGTCGCCTTCGGAGGTGGCGCCATCGCCCATCACACAAACCACAGCACTCTTTTCGTTGCGATATTTCGCGGCGTAAGCAATTCCGACTGCGTGCGGTAAATGTCCGCCCACAATGATGGAAATATTGGTGATTTTGAGGCCATCCGCAATTTGAGCGCCGCGTTCATCGCCTCCCCAAAACAGATATTGGTCGCGCAACGGAACGCCCAAATGAAAGAGCGTCCCCGCTTCACGAAACGCCGGCACAAACCAGTCATCCTTTTCCAGAGCGTAAGCGATACCGGCGCTGGTAGCTTCCTGCCCTTTTAAAGAGGGCAGTGTGCCCATGCGGCCCTGGCGCTGCAAGCTGAGCGCCTTGTCGTTCCACATGCGGGTGAGGAGCATCAGTTTGTACATGCCGACAATTTTTTCTCGCGACAATTGTTTTTTAAAGGACGAGTGACACGTGCCATGAATATCAAGAAGTTGATATAGGTCAGTTTTTGTATCTTCAAGCTCCAGGGTGTTTATGTCCATACTCATAAAATAATCCTTGTTCTCCCAAATTTAATTCGGTCAGGCTAATTTCTGGCAACAAGTGACGGTTTAGATAGTGTTCAAAAAACGATTTGATAATCGATTTTACCGTTTCTCGCTCCGGCGTCTTACCGATTTTTTGCTCGATAGTAATAAGATTCACATCCTCTAAACCACAAGGTCGAATAAAAAAAGAGGGCGATGGATCGCCGCTCAAGTTTAATGCGAATCCGTAACTTGTTACCCAACGCGAGATGCGAATGCCCATGGAAGCGATTTTATCGTTGTTTATCCACAAGCCGATTTGCGCTGTTTTGTCCCGCTTGCGCGATGCCGAAAGGCCAAATTGCGCCAAAGTATCCAATCCGATTTGCTCTAACATGGACATGTATTTGGGAATATTCTTCTCATCCTCGCGCAATTTTAAAATTGGATAACAGACCAATTGTCCCGGCCAATGATAGGTCAGTCCACCACCACGCACGGTTTTATAGAGCGGGATGTTTTGCCGGGTAAAAAAATCCAAAGGTTTGAGCAAGTCCTGCGGATTCATTTGTCGCACGCCAACGGCCAAACATGGTCTGTACGATAAAAATAGCACCATATCGGATACAGCATCGCGCTGCCGATCTTCGGTCAAACACGTAATGATTGAATCCGCTTTGAGCAGGTCAATCTCTCCCAGATCAACGACCTGACACGGGCTCCTGTCCGGCATAGCATCCATTTCATCATTTTTCATTAAAACGAACCCGATTCAGTAACAATTCAAGGTAATATCAAACGAACGACCTATAAGGATTATTCCGCAAAATAGTGTAAATAAAAAAGGAGACGAAATGTTGTCTCCTCGGTTTTTGCTATTTCATTTTAATTTGACACGAATGATAGTATTGATTTCAATCCGATTCGTGCGAATTCTTGTTGCATTTTATCTTGCAGAGTTTGAATACATATCAGCCTATTCATCTCCGCGCAAAATAAGCAATCGCAACAACTGCAAAATCGACATGGCTGCGGCGGCCACATATGTTAACGCAGCGGCATTAAGAACCTTTTTAGCACCGCCTATTTCTTCGGTACGCAAATAGCCGCCCGTTGTAAGTTGTGCCAGTGCACGATTGCTGGCGTTAAACTCGACCGGCAAGGTAACAATTTGGAAGAGCACCGCGCCGGTGAAGAGAATGATTCCAACATCCATTAAAAAGCTGAACGATGAAAAAAACAGTCCCGCAATAAACAACCAAATGCCCCAGGTTGAACCGATACTGGCCACCGGGAAAATGGCTTGACGAATATTTAACGGCGCATACTGCTTGGAGTGCTGAATAGCGTGACCGGTTTCGTGCGCCGCCACGGCCAGCGATGCCAACGATGTTCCGTGATACACATCGCTAGAAAGTCGCAATTTTTTATGGCGCGAATCATAATGATCCGAGAGCCTGCCCTGAACCTCTTCCACGTCTACGTCGAAAATGCCATTTTTTTGCAACAAACGCGTTGCTACTTGAGCGCCATTCACGCCGGCGGAGGAACGAACCTTACTCCATTTGGCATATGCTCCCTTTACCGCAAATTGTGCATATATCGTCAACAAAAATGCGGGAATGAGCAAAATCAATGTCCAATCCCATAATAGAAACATATTTTTATATCCTCCAATAAATCTTTTTCATACAAGATGCAAAACGCTTCCATTTGTTCCATCTATTTTGCAAAAAAACGTGATAACTTTTTTTCCAGCGATGGGATGATTAGCACCACTCCCAGCGCGAGAAACGCCAATCCCGGAATAATTGGAAACACAAGACCAATTAAACCGAGAACCATTAACGGAAACGCCACAACCAATTTGAGTTTGCCAAATTCACGAATCTCTTTTCGCAGCATTCTTTTTCACCATTACTTTAACACAAAATTAGCAGAACCCAAGTAGACGCCATCACCCGTTCGGACATCAACGCGCCAACTCCCGGTTTGTTCCGGGCTCATGTTCATTTTGCTCCACGTTATAGGATCGTTCGCGCTTAACGACAATCGTTTTTGCGCGACAATGTTATCCTCGTGCATCCAGTAGTGAATAATAACATCCGGAATTTTGCCGGATATTTCCGTAAAGCAATAGAGATAATCAATATATTTGCTAAATGTGCCCTTGGCCAGCAACGGCTTTTGTTTTTCCTCGTCAACGTCAATGCTCACCACCGCGGTTTCCAAAATGGTTTCTTCTACTGCTGGTGCGGTCAGTTGCGTTTTTTGCTGACGAGTCAATCCCGGTTCCGAATAAAAATATCGATACACAATATAAAAGCCTCCGATAAACAACATCAGCTCAAAAAACCATAAAAAGCGCAACCCCTTTATTACTTTGTCTTTCATTTAATTTCCCGGTAGTGGTATTTGAATTCCGTAAACTGACTTTTTAGTTCGCGCAATGTTTTTTCTCGAATTTCAATTTGGCGTTGAATCGATTTTAAAGAGGCTTCGAGCTCCTGAATGTTCAAGTCGAGCATAATCGACTGATCATGATGACGTTTGACCAACCGAACCAGAAACAATGTGCCAAGGACAGAACAGGCCCCCAATATTCCGCCAGCAATGGGGCGCTCATTATGCGTAGCGACAAAAAAGGAGACAAAATACAACGCGACATTCAACAATAGGAGCAGCCAGGATAGAAATAAAAGCCAACGTTTTTGCACGCCATTGCGGCGAATGGTGCGTCGATTTTCAATCAACTCGGTTTTTAGTCGTCGCAGCTCCTCTTCGACGCCGGCAATATGTTTTTTCAAATTATAAAACTTGGTATCGCGATGCATCAGGATGAGGTCTTTGACCACCAGCGCCTGCTCATCGTCCGGGTGTTTTTGCAGCACAACGCGATTAAAGCGCGCCGCGGCTTGAATGTCACCCTGTTTTAATTTGTCAAGCGCCAGATGATTATAGACCGTTTTGGGCAGCCATTTTTTCTTTTCGGCCAGCTTGTATCCCAAACGCGTCGCCGTAAAAAACGCGATAGAGGAGAATAGTGCCATATTAGTGTAGCGCTAGCGCGCGTTCAAGGTATTCCACTGCTTTCGGGTATTTTTCTCGAACTTGCTCCCACTCGGCTTGTGACAAGTCTTTGGGTTCTTTGCCGGTAACTTGCACAACGCCCATATAGGCTTGTTTAATCAGATCACGGTTTGCATTCATGACACCCAACGTGGCGCCAGCAATTTCAAATACGCCGTTTATAAAATCCATGCCGGTAGCGGATTCTAGTCCGCGCTCGGCAATAAAGCCGGCCACACCGCCAGCCATACCGTGGGTGGCAGTGCGTTTTAGTCTGTGAAATCTATCCATCATGGGTTTTCTCCCTTTGTTCAATTTCTTTTAACGATTTGCGGATCAGTTCATCTTTTTTCTGAACAATACGTCGCAAACGACCTATTTCGCGTTCCAGTTCCCGCAATTTTCGATTTCCGAAAATTTTGCCGTAAATGTGCTCAACCACAATAACCACGGCCAGGGCAATTACAACACCAAAAACAAAGCTAAATAGTTCAATATTCATAAACTGGTTTTCCGCTCATTGATCCGCCAAATAAAACTTAATAAATATTTTGCACTTTTGCATGGGATTTTTAATCAGGCAAATATTTTACCATAATCAACCGGTTGCCCGCCAGGGGATCGATCCGATAATCCACCTCATCCATGGCTTTGCGGATAATATGCAATCCCATACCTCCGGTTTTACGGTGCGACACCGCCTGGGTTACGTCGTAATCGCGCGCCTTTTCGACCGTAAAGCCCCGGCCATGGTCGTACACATTGATCTGCAGAGTCATCTCATCGCGTTCTACCTCCACAAGAATGGTTTCGCCAGCTTCGGAACGGCGCGTGTGCTGCAGCGCATTGAGACAGGCTTCATACACGGCGACTTTGATACGACTGATCTCTTTCTCCGGAAATCCCATTTCGGCAGCCACCTTTGTTGCCACATCACAGGCTTTATAAATAGCGTCCTCATCATACGGAATTTCGATACGGTTGGACTTTTTTACTGCATTTCTTGTACGCCGTGGCGAGGGTTTAGCCGATTTTTGGGGATCATTTTCCAGCCTACTCAATATCTCCTTTTCATCTTTTGCAACAGACAGGAATGCTTTAGGATTAAACGTAAGCAACTCTTCCAAGGTTTGATAGTTGATATTTAAAACGTACAAATCACCTTTGCTTCTTCGCAAACGAGACGTCATTTCGAGCAAACAAACGATAAAATCCGGCGTAAAGGATTGCACCAATTTTAAATCCAACACCAGATACTTGGCTTGATGTTGTTCCACTTCATCCAAAAGGGAAAGCAGCTCTTGGGCCAACGACCCGTCTCCATGCTCTTTCCGGGGTGTCACTTTGAGCGTGTTTTGTGAGAATTTTTGCAGCGTTAGATTCATATCTTTTTCAAATGCCTTTTTTAACCTGTATTTTCAGTTTATCCCTTTATTAGTTGTCGGCGTAATATTTTGCCGATGAAATTTTTTGGCAAATTATCAACAAACTCGATCTGTTTTGGAAATTTATATTTTGCCAGTTTTCCCTGACAAAAGCTGATGAGCTCGTCCTCGCGACTCTCTGCATTTTCATTCAACACCACAAATGCCTTGACGGTTTCACCATAATATTCATCCGGAATGCCAACAACTGCGCTTTCTTTTACACTGGGATGCTGATTGAGCACGGTTTCCACTTCAGTTGGATAAACATTGAATCCGCCATAGAGTATCAAATCTTTTTTTCGATCCAGAATGTAAAAATAACCATCCGCATCCATTTTGGCGATATCACCCGTGCTGAGCCAACCATCTCGAGCGAGGATTGCCCGGGTCTCTTCAGCATTTTCAAAATATTCTTTCATAATCTGAGGCCCGCGTACCTGTAGCTCGCCCGGCATATTGGGTAGTACCGGCTTGCCGCTTTTCAAGTGCACAATGCGCGCCTCGGTATTGGGATAAGGCAAGCCAATACTGCGACTGCGATGATCTTTCAATCGCGGATTGCAGTGCGTTATGGGCGATGCCTCGGTAAGACCGTAACCTTCAACCAGGCGGCTGTGGGTCCAAAGTTCAAATGATTCTTTCAATTCGGTTGGCAATGGTGCACCGCCGCTGACGGAAATTCGCAAACTCGAGGCTGACTTTTCATGTGTTTGCATTTCTTTTAAAAGCGCCCAAAACATAGTGGGTACACCTAAAAGCAGCGTAACTTTGTTCTGCTTTATCAATTGCAGCGCACGAGACGCCTTGAATCGCGGTTCCAGCACAATCATTGCTCCGGCCTGGATGGCCAGATGGTGACAGGCAGTCATGCCATAACTATGAAAAAACGGCAGTACTCCGAGCAATACCTCTTGACCATCTTTAACATCGCCCAGCCAGGCGCGCGTTTGTAATGTGTTGGCAATTAAATTATAATGCGTCAGCAACACAGCTTTGGGTGTTCCGGTTACTCCTCCGGTGAGCAAAAGTGCCGCAGGATCCGAGCTTTTAACGTCCGCTGGTTTGGCGCTCGCACGCGATGATAACAAGCGGTCAAACGAAACGATATGGATATTGGAACGCTTTTTGTTTTTACGTTCAAATCCGCTTTTTAAAAAATATACAAAGCGCGTCATGGTTGGCATAAATGAACCAATAGAAGTAACCACCACGTGCGGCACAGAAGCGGATTCAAACACCGGTTGTAACGTATTGAGAAAGCGCTGCAGCAAAATCACAACTTTAGGCTGTATTAAGCGCAAGCATGGCAATATTTCGTTGGGGGTGAGCAGCGGATTTGTCGGTGCCGCAATAGCACCCAATTTTAAGATAGCCCAATAGATTACCATAAATTGCGGCGAGTTGGGTAAAATTATTGCGACACGGTCGCCTTTTTTGACTCCTAGTTGTTCGAGACCTGCTGCTGCTTTGTTTACCAGCTCATTAAATTCTTCATACGTGAATTTGTTGCCGTAAAAGGTAAAGGCGATAAAATTTTTGTGGATATCCACGCTGCGTTTGAGCAGATCATTAAGAGTGATTTCCGGGACAAACAGTTCGAAAGGGACATCATGATCGTAAAAATCCAGCCAAGGCTTTGATTTATAAGCATCTGCGGCACCGTTTCGGAGACGAAATGTGCGAATTTTGTTTAAAATTCCGGACACACTTTTTTTAAAATGATTTGTAACTTTGACAGTCATGACGTTACCCGCAGGTTTGCCATTGAAAGAGCACAGAATGCGACAATACCCGACACTGGGGGCTTGTATTCAAAACAAAAGGTTCTGGTTTTATTGGAAAAATTTACCATTTTTCATTTCCATTTGCAAACTCGATGGATTCATTCAAAATAAAACCGTTTTTACGGAAAAAGCAACGGTTTTTACAAACCCACCACTGGCTAAAGCTATTCCTGTAAAAATAGAGATTTGTATGAAAACACACGTATAGTGAGAATAAATTTCGCCGCTTTTTAAAAAATTCCCGTAACTTGGCAATCGAAATATTTTGGCCGATTGCGACCAGGGCTGCATGACACTTTATGATAATTGGGACTTGAAACAAGGATTCGAAAAGCACCACAAGCACATGCAAACAGTCCCCACTTTTTCCAAGTGCGTTCAACATATCGTGCGCCGAACCCGGAAAGGTGTTGACTCTTCTCGATAGAATGATTGTTTTGCGCACCCATTTTTGCGGCTCGTCATATTTGAGAGATGCAAAAAGAAAACAATGCGCAGAAAAGGTTGGGACGAATGGAGCCGCGTGTAGAGGTGGTGCCGGGTTGTATTTTTCATATCTACGAACCCGTTTAAGATTAAAAAAAGCCCGATCATACAAATTGACCGGGCTTTGATTTATTCGATTTCCGTAGAATTACATGCCGCGTTCAAGGAGGTCCAATTCGTATTCCGCGGATTGTCTCCAGGTTCGATCAGTAGCAGCGGCTTGAAAATATTTTTTAGCTTGCTCGACATTTCCCAACTTTTTAGAAGCAATTCCGGCTTCAAAGTTTGCCGCGCCTTTAAATTTGCGCGTGTGTTTTAGGCAATCCTGAGCTGCCTTGAGACCTTCTTCGTAGCGTCCAATTTTGTTATAGGCGGAGGCCAAGCGATAATAGGCTTCGTCGTAATCTTCTTTTACGGTAATGGCCATCTCAAATGCTTGAATGGCGTTTTCAACCTGGCCATCATCCATATAGGCTACACCCAGACTGTTAAACGCACGATAGTAATTCGGATTCACCTGCGTTGCCATCTGATAATATTTGATAGCATTTTTGGTGTCTTTGTTACGCGTATACGAGAGTGCAAGCATATAAATATTGGTCTCACGTGTCGGCTCAAGCTCAACGGCTTTTTGATAAGCTTCGATCGCTTTAGCATAATTTCGTTGATCAAAATAAGCCTTTCCCATACCTGCCCAGGCCGAAGAGTTGGTCGGATCGGCTTCAACGGCGTTATTGTACGCTTCTAACGCTTCATCATAACGGCGTAGCTTGACGAGGGTCAAGCCCTTTCCCTGGAACGCTTTAGAGTTACTCGGATCCAGCTCGAGTGATTTTTCGTATGCTGCGACGGCCTCATCATATTGACCTTGTTTATAAAGCGTATTACCTTCGTTGTAAGCCAACTTGGCATCGTTCATCTTTTTTACATATTCCTGATCGGCGGTTAACGCTTCCTGCAGCTTGGCAATTTCAGCGGACAAGGAATCGTACTGCTTTTTTAACTCATCATATTCAGCAGCACTAGCATTTGTCATTTTTTGGCTAACTTCTTTTAATTCCTTGACCTTGGCATCATATTGCTCTTTCGTTTCAGCGACATTTTGCGTCAATGCAATCCCCAGAAGGAACAGTACGACGACGAAAGACAATAGGAGCTTCGAGGCGTATCTTGTTCTCATGGGCTTTCTCCTTTGTTTGTGATATTCTTGTTAGCTTTTGTGCCGAAGGCGGGATTCGAACCCGCACGCCCGGGTAGGCACTACCCCCTCAAGATAGCGTGTCTGCCAATTCCACCACTTCGGCCAAAACCTGAATTCTTACTCGTTTTGTGTGCCCGAATTTTCCGGTTGTGTCGGAACTTCCGGCAATGTACGTGCGGGAGACTGCATGCGGCGTTCGCGCTCGCGCTCCATAAGGGATGTCTCATCCACCGTACCTTGGGTAATCATACCCAAAATGAGGGCTATCAACATAAATGCTGTTGCCAAAATTGTTGTGGCTTTTACCAGAAATGGCGCACTTCCACGGCCACCAAAAACAGAGCCCATATCGCTGCCACCGGCAATACCTGCCAGGCCGCCGCCTTTTCCGGATTGGATTAAAATAACAAAAACCAACAAAGCTGCAACAACAACAAAAATTACAGTTAAAATTCCGCTTAGCATGATCTCTCCAGATAATTTATTTAGGCATTAATAATGCCCAAAAACGAATCTGCTTTTAAGCTTGCACCGCCGATCAACCCGCCATCAATATCGGGTTGCGACAACAGTTCGGCAGCATTTTCCGGTTTCATACTGCCACCGTATTGAATTCGTAAGGACTCGGAAAGTTCCCGGTCATAAAGTGTTTCCAAAAGATTGCGAATAAACTTGTGCACCTCTTGCGCTTGTTCCGGTGTGGCCACTTTTCCAGTACCAATGGCCCATACCGGCTCGTAGGCGATGACAATATCGGCAATATCTTGTTTGCTCAAGCCTTGCAACGCACCGCGAATTTGCGTCTCCACCACGTGTTCCGTTTTATTCGTCTCGCGTTCCTCAAGCGACTCGCCCACACACACGATAGGTATTAACTCGCCGTCCAATGCTTTTTTGATTCGTTTGTTAACAGTTTCATCGGTTTCGCCAAAGTATAAACGCCGTTCGGAATGGCCAATGATGACAAACTGGCATCCTGTCGATTTTAGCATGGATGCGGAGATTTCGCCGGTAAAGGCTCCGGAATCTTCCCAATAGATATTTTGTGCACCCAAAGCTATTGGCGAATCTTTAATCACTTGAAATACAGCGTACAAGTCTGTAAATGGTGTACACAAAACAACATCCACGTCGAAATTGCTATAATCGGCCTTGATTTGTTGCGCCAAATCGACCGCCTCTTCGACGTCTTTGTTCATTTTCCAATTTCCAGCAATAATACGTTTTCGCATTTTTCCCTTTATCTAACAAGTTTTATTAACACATAATCTCTTTGAAAAGTTCCTGTCATTAAAAAATGGTGATCAACATATACAAGCTGATCACCATGAACTTACGATTGTGTTACTTTACGCTATCCATGTACTCAATAAAATCCAGAATTTTGACCGAATAGCCCCATTCATTGTCGTACCAGGCAACAACTTTGACAAAATTGTCATTCAGCGAGATTCCCGCACCCGCATCAAACACAGAAGTGCAGGGTTCGCCGATAAAATCGGACGATACAACTTTATCTTCAGTATAGGCAAGAATGCCTTTGAGGTCACCTTCTGCAGCATTTTTCATGGCGGCCTTGATATCTTCGTACGAAGCAGCTTTTTCGAGACGGCAGGTCAAATCGACAACTGAAACGTTCAACGTCGGTACGCGAAACGCCATACCTGTTAATTTGCCATTAAGCTCAGGAATGACTTTTCCCACGGCCTTGGCAGCACCAGTGCTGGACGGGATAATATTGCCAGCAGCCGCGCGTCCACCGCGCCAATCTTTTTTCGACGGGCCATCCACCGTTTTTTGAGTGGCGGTTGTGGCGTGTACCGTTGTCATCAACCCTTCTAATATGCCAAAATTGTCATTCAACACTTTGGCGACCGGAGCAAGACAGTTGGTTGTACAAGAAGCATTCGACACGATATCCATATCATTGCTATATTTTTCATTATTGACACCCATAACAAACATGGGAGCATCCTTGGAAGGAGCTGAAATCACCACTTTTTTAGCACCGGCTTTCAAGTGAGCTTGAGCTTTTTCAATAACCGTAAACACGCCGGTAGATTCAACGACATAATCAGCACCTACTTCACTCCAGGGAATTTCTTCCGGATTCATTTTATCAAATACGCTAATGGCTTTGCCATTCACAACCAATTTACCGTTTTCAGCACCGATCTCGCCATCAAAACGTCCGTGAACGGTATCGTACTGTACCATGTACGCCATATATTCAGGATCAATAAACGGGTCATTAATTCCAACAAATTCAATATTCGGATTGTTCGCGCCAGCGCGAAACACGAGTCTTCCAATTCTTCCAAATCCGTTAATTCCAACCTTAATGGGCATTTTTATCCTCCAGATATGTTTATGGTTATAATTTACTATCCAGTTTTAATCAACCCGATGACCATCGGGTACAAATGGTAGTGGAAAAAATAAACTAAGAAAAGTACAGATTTTTTTGCAAAAAGTCAAGGTTTTCGAATGGCTGATCCATTAAATTCGCGCAATGGAGAAAACAACTGCCTGACTTGCCCCTGCTTCGATTAAGCATTTGGCGCATTCGTTCATTGTGCTTCCTGTGGTTATTACATCATCAACGAGTGCGATACGTTTGCCTGCTATGGATTCGGAATTTTTAACGCGAAAAGCTCCACGAACATTATCCATACGCTGTTCTCGACTGAATTTTGCCTGCTGCTGAGTATAACGAATGCGCAATAAAACCGATGTTAATATCGGCAGCCTGGTCAAGCGTGAAATTCCCTTGCAAATTTCTTCAGACTGATTAAATCCACGCTCGCGATATCGAGCCGAAAAGAGTGGCACCGGAACCAAGGCGTCGATGGATTCGAGCGCGTCTGCCGGCAACCGTTCGGCCATTCTTTCTCCAAAAAAGCAGCCCAATCGGCTCATGCGTTTGTATTTCATTTCATGGATCAAGTGTTGAACGCTTTCGGAAAATTCGAACGCGGCAAACGAGTGCGTAAAACAGGGGTTTCCGCTGATATGCAAATTCAGCATTGCAACCGATTTCCAGCCTTGCTCACAATAGGGCAGATTATTTTTGCAGTTTGAGCATAGCATAAGCGTTTCATTGGCAAGGCGAGCCTCACATAAAACACAAAATGGCGGATAGATAAAATCGAAGAGAATATGATAAAAAGAATGGGCCGGTCGAAAAAGATTCAACCGACCCACATGTCCCCTAACCGTCTTCATGACATGTTAAAATTTGTATGCGAGAACCAATTTGGGCTCGAACCGCTCTTGTGGTTGGTAAATTTGGCTGCCGGGATAGGTTTCTTCAAACGTCCAAATATAATCAAGATACATAATGAGAAATGGATTAATTTTGTACCCCACGCCGGCGCGAGCAATGCTGCGATAGTCGAGCGTAAACACATCGCCAATGGTTTCGATACCGACTTTATCATAAGTGGCGTGCATAGCGAGTACAGGGACGAGGTCCGGAGCATCGAGCTCAAAGTGCAATTGGCCGCTCTCCTGAACATCATCCAAAAAGCTGTACATACCGATCACGCGAATACGATCGTCCAGTATTTTGCCCCACAATTCGCCAAACCATCCGGTATGTTCTTCGTTGATACCGAGCAACATATCGGCTTTGCGCAAGCCACCTTCTTGATAACTTTGGATTTGATAAAACGCATCAAAATAGGCGGGCATAAACTCTTTGCCTAGCCAGCGGCGTTCAAATTTGGCGTGAAACTCGGCCAATCCCAAAATGCTGCCCATATCGGCTGCAACTCCGGCAAATTGTCCGGTGCCAAAGGTTCGGCTTTGCTGCTCAATGTAACTGTAGCCGTGAATTTGCGCCCAATCGTAGTAAAAATAGAGGCCAAATGTGCTATTTTTAATGACCGGAAGTTCCGCATCTGCGCCATATACGGCGACGCCGTCATCAGTAGCGTTCTGGCCATCCGGATCAAAATCCTTAGAATAAGTGGCACCGATGGTAATATTTTTCAGCACAGGAATGGGCATGGCTTGTCGAAGCGGGCGAACATAAGCGCGACCAGCAATCAATTCGGCGCGTGCAAAACTACTGGTAAGAGTTTCAAATCCGAACATGCCAAAATCCATATCAAACGCGGCGCCAAAGTTACGATTATCCCAGGAAGCGGCATTGGTATAGTAATTCACAATGGAACCGTGTCCCAAGCGAGCAGCATCCAATGTTCCAGCTTTGACATAGAGCGGATCAAATTTGCGGCCCCAGCGCACATAGCGAATTTGTTTGAGAAGGTCAACCGGTTCGTCCCAATCCTCTGAACGAAGGTCTCCGGTTTGCGTATTGAACAGCAAGTTGATATTCAATCCAACACCCAATTTGCCAAACGCCAGTTCGGGGCGCAGGTGAACATTAAAATAGGTATTGGAGCCGGTTTCGGAATCGATGGTTGTGAGACCGATACCGCCGTAAAAAATGTTGCTATTGCTTCCCATGTAGGACAAGCCACCTTCGGCGATTTGCGCCTGACTCACAGAAGCACAAATAAGCAAAACGAGTAGTATAGAAAAGACTGTTTTCATGTCTTCCCTCCGAAAAATTAATAAAATTGCATGTTGTTTATGTGACGCCGAGAGCAATGTTACTGTGTACGCGTGAGACGAATTTTGGTTGCGTTTTTACCACATATCTTCCATTCCCGGAGGAATGTCGAAATGCGTGGCCCATTGAAAATGACCCTGTCCGCCCTGGGCTGCGGCTTTATCCACGAGCAAAAGCCGTTTATGCTCCAGTTCTTCGGCAGCAAGATATTCAAACATGTCGTGCACCTGATTACTTTTAGCTTTGCTTGCGGCGTGACGGTAAAATGCATACGCTTTTTCTTCGGCGCGCATTGCCAAATCAATGGCTTCAGCCGGCTTGATATCAGGCGACACTTTGTGTTTGCCGATTTCATTATCACGAATGGCGATATTGGGGCTGGTGCCGTTGGTTAATTTTTGGTAAAGTTCGGAAAGTTGATCAAAATGACCTTGCTCAATGGTGGAGAGATATTTAAATTTATTGCTTGCGGCCTGGTCTGTTAGTGCTGTTGAAACGGCTGCATAAAAATCTTGCGCGCCTTTTTCGCGACTAATGGCCAGCTCCAACGCTTGCAACGACGACAGGTCGGCTTCATCCTCACTCACAACATTTCCGGCGAGCGCATCAGCAAAGGCTTTGTTAAATTCAGGTAAATCTTCGGGCTTGCGCGAGGAGATGAGCTGGCCGTCTCGGTGCACAGCCTCGTCAACATACATGCCGCCAACGTTGAGGATGTCATCGCGAATGCCGATGAATGCGGAAAGAGTAACACCCTCCAAAAGTTTAGCGGAAATAAGCACTTGGGGACCATGGCAAATGGTGCCGAGAGGTCGCCCGGTGGCCCAAAAATCTTTGACAAACATCAACGCTTTTTCGTTAATGCGAATTCGCTCCGGCGCGCCACCACCGGGAATGATGAGCCCGTCGTAATCGCGAGCGTTTACTTGATCGATCGTCTTGTCCGGCAACAAGGTAATTCTGCCATATTTGCCGGTTAATTCGTCGTTGTTGAGGCCGATGAGGTCGACCAAAACGCCGCGTTCCTGAAAAAAATCACGCGGAATGGTGGCCTCTTCATCGTGAAA
>CAYPZM010000021.1:0-439 GCA_964414825.1 uncultured Cytophagia bacterium
ATGCAGTTGGAAATCGATCCCGGCGCCAAGATTAAATCCCCACCCGGCACGGTCCAGAGGAATTTTTTTATCTTCGGAGCCGATTGGCCGCTCGCGCGACCAGATGGCCGCAACGCCATACGAGGCGTACGGGCTAATATTGTTTTGCGGCAGCACTACATATTTTAAAGCCAAAGACAGATGCCGCAATGTTACAGAAGCCAGGTTAATCTCTGGCAAATCTTGCTGCTGCCATTGCATAATGGAGAGACGAACGGCGTGGCTCTTTAACATGGGCGAAGTTGCTGTGAATCCAACATAGGGATTTGCGCCCTCGACATTTTTAAACGGCTGGCTGGCAAAATCGTCCAACGAGCTGGGTTTCCAAATACCATAGTCGATGCCAATATTGGCGTGCGACAAACTTGCCTCCGCTGTCGCCAGGGTACATAGACCCAAC
>CAYPZM010000021.1:449-12946 GCA_964414825.1 uncultured Cytophagia bacterium
ACCCAACACAAACAGGGCTGCGAACATATAAATGCGTTTAATGATCATAACGTTTCAAACGGATGTCTACCATATGAGTTTCAGCCACAATCCAGAGATCGAGAGCTGCAAGTCTGTTTAACAATTTAGTGGAAGAAAACATTCTGGCAAAATCCACCAAGCGCTATTCGGCATCATTGTCCGGCGGCGTTGCCGTTACATCAACCTGCGGCTGAAATCCGATGGGCTGATTTGGTTTGGGTGGCTCGGAAAGCGCTTTAACTTCGCCAAACTGTTGTTCGTATTTGGCGATGTTGTCTTTTAATGCATTGAGCAGCGATTTGGCATGTTGCGGCGTCATGATGATACGCGCGTACACTTTGGTTTTCGGCACCCCTGGCAATACGCGTGTAAAGTCTAAAATAAACTCTGCTTGCGAATGCGAGATGATGGCCAGATTCGAATAGACGCCTTCCGCTTCCTTTTCACCGAGCTGAATATTGATTTGTTGCGGTTTTTGTGTGCTCATAGACTCCTCCAAACTTGTTGAATTTTTAAAGCAAACAGTATACTAAATTCCGAATTGAACTTCAACAGAAATATGAGCGAATAGAGTTCATTTTTAAATTGTTACACAACCAAAGATAACGCAAAAGTGTTGCGAGAATTCCCATGGACCCGCCGTCCATATGCGCTCTTGGCCATGGTAATATGGCCAGGTTTTGCATCGATTCTTTTCTTTTGCTTGCATAACGATAGATTTTCTGCTACATTAGACTGAGAAAAAATAACAAAAATAACCATACGTATGACTCCAACAAAAAATAAACAACGTTTGTTTCTTCTCGATGGCATGGCGCTTGCCTACCGCGTTTATTTTGCATTTGCGCGCAATCCGCTAATCAATTCCCGCGGCGAAAATACCAGTACGGTGTTTGGATTTACCAATACCGTGTTGAAAATATTGGATGACGAACAGCCCGACTATTTTGCCGTGGTGTTTGATACGCCGGAACCCACGTTTCGAAAAGAGCTGTACGAAGACTATAAAGCGCAACGCAAAGAAATGCCCGATGACATGATTGAGCAATTGCCTCGCATTCGCGAAATGCTCGAAATTTTAAATATTCCGGTGCTGGAAAAACCGGGATTTGAGGCGGACGACATCATCGGTACCCTGGCCAAACGCGCAACAAACGAGCAGTTGCAAACCGTGATCGTCTCTGGCGACAAGGATATGATGCAGCTTGTCGATTCCGACATTGTTATGCTGAACCCAAAACGCGGCGGTGAAGAGCCGGAGTGGCTCGATGCAAATGCCGTAAAGGAAAAAATCGGTTTGCCGCCGGAGAACATTGTCGACTATTTGGCGCTGATGGGCGACTCGTCGGATAATATTCCCGGTGTGCCCGGTATTGGCCCCAAATCAGCGTTGAAACTGCTGCTCGAGTTTGGATCGCTTGATGAGGTGCTGAAAAATATTGAAAAAGTTAGCGATAAACGTTCGCGAACGGCCTTGGAAAAAAGTCCGGAATCGGCAATAATCTCCAAAACCCTGGCTACCATTAAATGCGATGTGCCATTGGATTTGGAGCCGCTCGAATTAAAAGTGGGCGAGGCAGAGAAAGAACGGGCGGTTGAATTTTTTCAGTACATGGAATTCCGTACTCTGGCCGACCGTTTTGCACCGGAACAGCCCGAACTCAAACGAGACTATCGGCTTGTCCAAAATGAAGAACAATTGCAAGACCTGGTGGAAAAATTAGCAGCGTGTGAGCGATTTGCATTCGACACCGAAACCACCTCTGAATATCCCATGCGCGCCGATCTGGTTGGAATGTCCTTTTCATTTGAAAACGGGGTGGCCTATTATATTCCCGTTGCCGGTCCCGAAGAGTTGACCAGCGATGCCAAACCCATGCCTTTAAAACCCGTGCTCGATGCCGTGAAACCTGTGTTTGAAAATAAAAACATCGCCAAATGCGCGCATAATGCCAAGTATGACATTCTCGTGTTGTCCCATTATAACATCACCGTGCGCAATTTGACGTTTGATACCATGGTGGCCAATTATTTGCTCGACCCCTCAACCCGGCAACACAATTTGGATGCCCTGGCGTTGAGCTTTTTTAACCTTAAAAAAATTCCCACCAAAGATATCATTGGCAGCGGCGCTAAACAAATCACCATGGATTTGGTGGATATTGAGCGCGTTTCCGAGTACGCTTGCGAAGATGCCGATGTCACCTGGCGACTGTGGCAAGAGCTGGAGCCGAAATTGTCCGAACTCAACCTGCAATCGCTTATGGACGAGGTGGAAGTGCCGTTGATTCATGTATTGACCGAGGTGGAGCGTAATGGCGTTAAGCTGGATCAGCCTTATTTGTCCGAAATGTCCCAAAAATTGGAAAAAGATTTACGCGGACTCGAGCAGAAAATATTTGAACTCGCGGGCACAACATTTAACATCAATAGTCCCAAACAATTGGCAACAATTTTGTTTGAGGAGCTCAAACTCCCAGTTGTGCGCAAAACCAAAACCGGGTATTCCACGGATGTATCGGTTCTCGAACAACTTGCCTTAGAGCATGAGCTGCCGCAAATCATTCTGGATTATCGTCAGCTCGCCAAACTAAAATCAACTTATGTTGATGCTGTGCCCAAGCTGGTCAATCCCAAAACCGGACGGTTGCACACGTCCTACAATCAAACCGTGGCGGCCACGGGGCGCTTGTCCTCCAGCGATCCAAATTTGCAAAATATCCCTATTCGTACGGAAATTGGCCGCAGCATTCGCGCCGGATTTGTGGCGACCGATGACCAACATGTCATTCTCGACGCCGATTATTCCCAGGTCGAATTGCGTATCATGGCGCACCTTTCAGGCGACAAAACTTTGTTGGATGCCTTTCAGAATGACAAAGACGTGCATCGCCAAACCGCGGCTTTGGTTTTTCATGTGGAACTCGAGGATGTTACCGCGGATCAGCGCCGCAAAGCCAAAGAGGTCAATTTTGGCATCATGTACGGCATGGGCCCTTATGGATTGTCGCAGCGACTCGGTATAACGCCGGAAGAGGGCTCGCAGTTTATAGAGGCATATTTCGAAAATTATCCCGGCGTGCAGGATTTTACCGTAAAAATTGTACGTAAAGCGCGCGAGCAAGGGTATGTCACCACGTTGTTGAACCGCCGGCGCTATATTCCGGAAATCAACAGCGAGAACCGTCGTGTGCGTGAATTTGCCGAGCGCACGGCCATCAATACACCCATTCAGGGTAGTGCTGCGGATTTGATCAAAGTGGCGATGATTCGCATTCAACAGCGGCTGGAAAGCGAGTCGTTACAGTCGAAAATGATTCTCCAAGTCCACGATGAGCTGGTGTTTGATGTGCCGAAAAATGAATTGGATGTGATGAGTCAATTGGTACGCCAGGAAATGGAGCATGCCATAGATTTGGACGTTCCGATTAAAGTTGATGTTGGAATTGGGAGCAATTGGTTGCAAGCGCATTGAGAGTAGAATGCAAGACCAGGACACGAATTCACAATTACAGCAAGAATTGTATTATTTGCGCGAGCGCGTGGACGATCTCTCCAGTTTGATCCATGTGACCAATATCATCAGCTCGACGCTGGATTTGAACGAGCTGCTGGGCCTGGTAATGGAAAAAGCGCAAGAAGTGATGCACGCCGAAGCCAGCTCGGTGTTTTTGGTGAACGAACGAACCGAAGCGCTGGAGTGTGAAGTGGCGCTTGGAAGCCATGGCGATAAAGTGAGCAAAATCATACGCCTGGCCAAAGGACAGGGTGTTGCCGGTTGGGTGTGGGAACGTGGCGAATCTTTGATTGTGCCGGATGTGACAAAAGATCAACGCTTTTATTCCAAGGCCGATCAGCAGTCAGGATTTCAGACCAAATCCATTTTGGCAATTCCGCTGGTCAATAAGGAGAAGATTATTGGCGTTGCCGAAGTCATCAACCGCCAGGATGGCACAGAATTTACCGAATACGATCTGAACCTGTTCACCACGTTTTGTCGACAGGTAGCCTTGGCCATCGAAAATGCGCGCGTCCACCAAATGGAGTTGGAACAGGAGCGCTTGCGGCAGCAACTGGAATCGGCCAAGGAAATTCAACAAAGTTTTATGCCGCAAAAATTGCCCTCCGGCGAAAACGGCATTTTTGATATCGCTGCGCGAAACTTGCCAGCCATTTCCGTGGGTGGCGATCTGTATGATGTACTGATGCTCGATGACCGCCACGTTGGCCTGCTCATCGGGGACGTCTCCGGCAAAGGCATTCCCGCCGCTCTTTACATGGCTCGGTTGATGAGCGATTTTCGCTTTTTTGTGCAGCAAAATCGCCAGCCCAGCGTCCTGTTGCAGCAGTTAAACGATATGCTGGTAGAGCGCAGTCGGCACGGCATGTTTGTTACGTTACAATTTGCTATTGTGGACATGTGGACCGGCAAGCTGACATGTGGTGATGCTGGTCATTTACCCATGATACATATTCGAGACGGTGTTGCAAACACAACGGATGTCGCTTCGGGACCGCCGTTGGGCATTATGAAAATGGTATCGTTTTTGGATAAACCGGTAAAATTAATGCCAGGTGATATGATTGTCATGTATACCGATGGCGTTATCGAAGCTAAAAATCAACAAAAAGAAGAGTTTGGATCATCGCGCCTGTTGAGTTGCTTGAACCGGCGCTGGGCCTCGGCATCTCAGCTCGTAGAGCAAAGTTTGCGGCAGGTGCAAACGTTTACCCAATCCAATCCACAAAACGATGATATTACCTTTGTGGCTTTTCAGTGGCATAAAGCGCATTCCATGTCATAATACGAGTCAGGATGTTTACGAATGTAAAGTGAAATTATGACCAAGACCATCGAATTGCATTTGACCAGCGATCCGCCATTATTGAGTGTGATGCGAGCTGCTGTCACCAAAGTGTGCGAAATTGCCGGATTCAATCATATGGAAACCAGCAAAATCATTTTGGCTTTGGATGAAGCATGCTCCAATGTAATTCGACACGCTTACAAGGGAAAAAGCGGACAGACTATTGTTATTACATGCAAAATTAAACCCACTCGGCTCGAATTCATTCTGGATGACGAAGGGGAGCCTGCGGATTTGGATAAAATTAAATCGCGTCCATTAAATGAAGTACGACCAGGCGGTTTGGGTGTTTATTTGATTACCAGCGTGATGGACAAAGTCAAATATATGAATGGTGATGAGAGAGGGAATCGGTTGTACATGTACAAATTTAGACCAAAGGAATAGCAACGTGAGCCTAAAAATAGATACCCGTGTAAACGGCCAGGTGGCCTTGCTCAGTATTGAAGGAGAGGTGGACATGTATTCCTCTCCCGAAGCCCGCAAGGCCATCATGGAACTGGTAAAACAAAAAATACCCAAGCTTGTGGTGAATCTGCAAGGCGTGAGTTATATGGACAGCTCCGGCGTTGCCACACTCATCGAAGGGCTGCAAATGTGCAATAAATATAATGGCACGTTGATGATTGCCGGTTTGCGTGACAATGTGCGCGAGGTGTTTGAGCTCACGCGCCTGGACAAGATTTTTCAAATATATCAAGATGTCGATACAGCAATGGCGCAATAACTGTGAATAAAAACAATAACACATTTGGTCAAGCCGGTCACCAACTGGCCATGTTTTTTGTGCATGTGATTCGCATGACGCGGTTGGTGGGCCAGGCTATGTACTGGATTTTTATCTCGCCTTTTAAAGGCAAGCGCATCCGATGGAATTTTACTTTTGTGCAAATGGTGCGCATCGGTGTCGAATCTGTGCCCATCGTCGCGGTGATTGCCTTTTGTGTCGGGCTCATCATCGCCATGCAGGCCGCTTATCAGTTGGAGCGTTTTGGCGCCACAATTTATGTAGCCGATCTGGTTGGCGTCTCCATGTGCCGCGAATTGGGGCCGTTGATTACGGCCATCATCATTGCCGGGCGTAGCGGCTCGGCCATTGCTGCGGAAATTGGCACTATGAAAGTCTCCGAAGAGATCGATGCGCTGCAAACCATGGCCCTTAATCCTATTGGCTTTCTGGTCGTGCCGCGCATGCTGGCCATGATGATTGTGGTTCCCTGTTTAACCGTTTTGGCCGACTTTGTTGGCATTGCCGGTGGATTTGTATTGGCGGTCACCAATCTCAATCTCGCATTTGTCGCTTATTTTAATCAAACGGCCGAGGCCTTGCTGGCCAAGGATTTTATCACCGGTCTGATCAAAAGCTTTTTCTTTGCCATCATTATTGCCCAGGTTGGCGCTTATCAAGGATTTAATGTTCAAGGCGGCGCCGAAGGAGTGGGAAGATCAACAACTACCTCTGTTGTTGTTTCCATTTTTCTGGTCATTATTGCCGACTTGATGTTCACCATGCTATTTTATTCTACGTTGTAATATGGAACCGATTGTAAAAATACGCAATTTGCAAACCAGCTATGGCAAACGCCAAATTCTCAAGGGAATCAATCTCGATATTTATCCCTATGAAACACTGGTGATTTTGGGCCGTTCGGGCTGCGGAAAAAGTACATTGTTGCGCCACATTGTCGGCCTTAATGACCCGGATGAAGGCGAGATTATTATAAAAGGATTGGATATCGTCACCGCCAGTGAAGATGAGCGTGAATCCGTGCTAAAAAAAATGGGCATGCTGTTTCAAAACGGCGCCTTGTTCAACTCGATGACGGTCGGTGACAATGTATCGCTACCGCTGTTGGAGCATACGCCGCAAAAAGAATCCACCGTAAGGATTATGACGCGCATGAAACTCGGCCTGGTGGGGCTCAGCGGCTTTGAAAATTTTATGCCATCGCAGCTCTCCGGTGGTATGAAAAAACGTGCGGCACTGGCGCGCGCCATCACTATGGATCCGGATATTTTGTTTTGTGACGAACCCTCTGCCGGGCTCGATCCAATTGTGGCGGTCGGTATCGATCAACTCATTTTAAAATTAAAAACTGCGTTGCGCATGACCATTGTGGCGGTAACACACGAAATGGCCTCGGTGTTTATGATTGCCGATCGAATTTGTTTGCTGCACGACGGCGAGATCATATTTCTCGGCACCAAAGAAGAAATGAAACAAAGTAAAGATCCGTATGTCAAACAGTTTCTCGAACGCCGTCCGGATGATGAGACTTTAGATCCGGATAAATATCTGCATGAATTGGTGGGCGACTAGACTATTACACTGATGTTTGGGGTGCTAAAAAAGTAGGAAAAGGCATGGAGTACAAATCAAGTGAAATAAAAGCCGGCATTTTTATCATTGTTAGCCTTGTTTTATTTATCGCGTTTTTGGCGATTATTATTGGCATGAACTCGTTCTCTGAAAAGGAGACCTACAGAGCCCGATTTTCATACGTGGGCGGTATTGAAAAAGGCTCGGTGGTGCGTTATGCCGGTTTGCCGGTGGGCAGTGTAATCGACGTGCGCTTGCCGGGAGACGATTATCCGGGCGCCGAAGTGGTGCTTCAAGTTGAAAAGGACACGCCGATTCGTGTGGATAGCTATGCGTACATGACCTCCATCGGCATTATGGGCTCCTATTATATTGAAATTACCTCGGGTTCGCGGGATTCTGCTATGCTGCCGACGGGTTCGTTAATTGACTCTAAAGATGTAATGGGATTTGCGCAAATGACCGAACCAGCCTCGGAAGCCATGGACGAGCTAACCGAACTGCTGCGCCGCATGAATTTGATGCTGGGTAAAGAAAACCGGACAAAAATATCCGAGATAGTGCATTCTCTCAATCAAATTTCACAAATAACCGAAGAAAATATGCAAGAGACGTTGGAGAATTTCAACATTCTCATTGGCGAAACTCAAAGTATGGTGGCGGCTGCCAGGAATATTGTCGTCAGCAATGACAGCTCCATCGCATCCAGCCTGGCCAGTTTAAACAGTACGCTTGGCTCTACCCAACACGCGCTGCAAAACCTGGATTCTATTCTGGCCGGCGTCGATCAATCGATCTTGCAAAATCAAAAACAGTACGAACAAATTGTTATGAATGTACAGTCGTTAACGCAAAATTTGGATGAATTTAGCCGCATTATCAAAGAGCGGCCTTGGACGCTTGTGCGTAAATCGTATCCGCCTGAGCGCAGTTTGCCCTAAATTTGATTAACCTGGAAAATCTAAAGGAGAAGCACATTGTCGCGAGTATCCCTGTTTCTGCTCATTGTTTTCGGAATGTTGATGTCCTGCAGTCAAGTGCCGGAAACCCAGTATTTTACGCTGGAGTACGATCTGGTAACAGACCAGGTTACCGTTACGGATTTGCCGGTGTACATTGAAACCTTTGACGCCAATCCCTTGCTGGCGCAAAATCAAATGATTTATCGGACCTCCGAGTATGAAATCAAACTGGATCATTATCGTCGCTGGGTCATGGCGCCCAATGATTTGGTGCAACAAAAGCTGAATGATTATTTTCACGAAAGTGATTTGTTTTCGCACGTCGTGCATCAAGTTCCGCGGGATCGCCGATGCTTTTATCTCAGCGGTCATCTTCAAGATTTTGCGGAAATTGCCTACGGCCCCAAACGGCAGGCGCACATTGCTGTTTGGTTCGAATTGATCAATATGCAGACTCGTGAAACCTTAATGTCCGCGCCGTTTGAGCAACACGAACCCATTGTTGGTGGGGACGCAGATGCGATCGCTGCCGCCATGAGTAGAGCCACGCTCGCACTCTTTACTCAACTGGCGGAAACACTGCACGAACATTTCCAAACCCAATAGGTCGCTCGCCGGGGAATGAATCGGGGGTACGCTACGTTTTACAGACACGCCGTTTTGATGATTACGTTTAGCTCTGTTCAAGAGTAATCCACAGGAGGTCCAACATGCTAAAACATCTCCTTAAGTTACTACTATCCATCCCGTTATTCTTTGCGTGCCAACAGGAAAACATCACCACACAGCTCGACGCGGGATTGCATAAAATCGTCAATCCTGCGCCGGAGCCAATAGAGCGCTTGCGCGAGTTGGGCACGGAAATTATCGTGCAAGAGCAAGATTATATCATCATTCGTGCCGATGAGTCGATTGAAGCGGTTTCCGTCTCTACTCAGCCGGTGCAGGAAGCAGATTTTGTGCACCGCCTCATTCGCGTGCCTCTGGATGATTCCACGGCATTACAAACCGTGGTCAATGCGGGCGTGGATTTGTGGACCGTACAAAATGATACGGCGATTGCTCGGGCGTTTGATATCGATATTCGAGAAATACGTGATGCCGGACTTGACGTGCATGTGGTAGCACAAGACGCATCCAAGTGGGTGGAGGAACGATTATGAAAATGAAAACTCTAAAATTGATAGTGCTGCCGCTTTCTTTTTTGGTATTGAATGGCAGTTTGTGCGACGGTAACGGCAGCGGCACCGGCGATCCCGATGCCGGCTTGTACCACACCTATGCGGAATTAACCGCGGCGCTGGATTCGCTTGCCTCCGACAACGATGATTTCGCGCAAAAATCCTCCATCGGTCAGTCCATTGAAGGCCGAGAGTTGTGGGCTATCAAAATTAGCGACAATGTGGATGTGGATGAAGATGAGCCAAACGTCGTGCTGATGGGCGCGCATCATGCACGCGAATGGATTTCTGTAGAAGTGCCGCTGATGATTGCCGAGTTTCTGATTGAGCAGTATCCAAACGATCCGGGCATCAAAACGCTGGTGGATGGCGCGCAAATCTGGATTGTTCCGATGGTCAACCCGGATGGTCATCAGTATGCTGTGACGCAAGATCGGCTGTGGCGTAAAAATCGACGCAACAATGGCAATGGCAGTTTTGGGGTGGATTTGAATCGCAATTACAGTTATCAATGGGGTGGACCCGGTTCTTCCGGCGACACCTATTCGGAAATCTATCGCGGCCCGGCGCCGTTTTCTGAGCCGGAAACGCAAGCGTGCCGGGATTTTTTACAAAGCGTTCAGCCCAAGGCGCTCATTTCGTATCACAATTTTTCACAATTGGTACTATTCCCCTGGAGTTATACGGACGATGCCGCGCCCGACAAAGCGCTGCTGGAGGGACTGGCCGTGGGCATGGCCGATCTGATAAAGTCCGTGCACGGCAGAACCTATGTGCCGGAACAGGGCTCCGAGCTCTACTTGTCCAGCGGTGACACAACCGACTGGCTTTACGGCCTCTTTGGTGCACCTGCCTTTACCATCGAGTTGCGCCCGAAAAGCGTGGTACCAGGATTTCAACTGCCCGAGTCCGAAATTAAACCCACATTTGAAGAAAATTTGCCGGCCGCGCTGTATTTGATGGAATGGGCGATGTGAGCTGATATTTTTCAAAAAGCGTCATCAAGGTTTTTGATAGTTACTCGTTCGCTGCACCAAATCTCCACCACAATCCTACAATCGGGGTAAAGAATGCGTTTTGACGCAATTCCGGATTATAAAATTCCAGTCCGAGTTTGAGACGAAATGTGCTCCAGCCCCATAATTCGAGACGGGAGGACGAATTGTCCAGTGTCCTCCCATGTTGTCAATTTTTCTTCGTCATGCCTCTAAAACCTTTTATCTTCAAAGATTTATGCTTTCCTTGGGTCATATGGTACTATTGTACCAAACCATTTTTTTGACGGAAACAAAGTGTTCCGCTTCAATTCGATAAAAGTAAATCCCCGCGGCCACCCTTGAGCCGCTCTCGTTGGTGGCGTCCCACTTGACCTGATGCCGCCCCGCATCTTGTGGTTCATTTTTTAGCGCTTTGACCTGACGTCCCAACACATCAAACACGGTCAAGCGTACATGAGCGGAATGCGGCAAGTCATACGCGATTGTGGTTGTGGGATTAAACGGATTGGGATAATTGGCATAGAGTTTAAATTCGTTCGGCGCTTGCGTCAACTGCTCCACATGCGTGCTTTGCCGATCGTACGGAAGTTGTACAACACGCACATTATCCAAATACCAGCCGCGCATGGATTTGGATTGCGTCGAATCCGAAACAAAGCGGAAACGGATGCGCACATCACTATCCCCTACAAATTCATCGAGCGGTACCTGCAAGGTTATCCAATTTGAGGGATTATAACCGGTTATGGCCACATCCAAACGAGTCCCGGGCGAGTTTTGCGAACGCTGCACTTCTATATAACCAAAATCTTTGTCTTTCTCAATCGTATACAAGGTGGAAAATTGCAGCTCGGCTTGCCGGGCATTTGAAAGATCGAGGCCGTCTTTTAACGTGAGCGATACATCTTGATTCTCGGGATAACTAATTTTCTTTGTGTGTTTGAGATAGTGATTGCCGCGCGCATTAGCCAGCCACCAACTATTTTCGGGATAGTTCCAGTAGGTTAAATCATCTTCAAAATCATCAAATCCGACTTGAAAAGAGAACCAGTCGCTGTGCGCAATGTTTTCGGCGTGAGAGGCGTCAACGGCTTTGATGCGATACTTGACCGTATCGCCAATGGAAAATTTTGGCGGAATCGATCCGACAAAAAAGTCGGGATCGCCATCCCGCTGCATTGGAACCGTTTTTACAGGACCGCCAAGGTCTGAATTGTTAACACGATATTCGATGAACACTGTCTGTGAATTTACAGCCACATTGTCCGTAACCCTGGCTCGTACCGGATTTTCAACCTGCGTGCTCAGGCGATTGGGCAGCTCTGTGATATGCCCAAGTTCCGGCGCTATCCTATCCGGTCCGGCATAAAAGTGATGCAACTTGGTGGGAACGCCAACCGGATGCGTCCAGGTATAGTACTCGTTTTCTGCTTTAATATAATATTCGATTATTGTTGGCTGCTTTGGTGCCGGAATAATAGCCGAGTACATATTTGCCTCTTGGGCGGACATTATTATGTGGTGAAATTGCTGGTTTCCTTTCCGGCGCCAATACAATTTTAACGATCCGGGATTCATTATATTAGGTGCCAGATTCACGGTCGCGATTCTCGAACGCGTCAATTCCTCCGTATCGTTTAAAGGTTTGTGCTCCAAAAAACTAAACCACGAAAGCGTGCGCGTAAACAACGTGTCACGAATTGCAGAGAATTCGCCCTTTTGTGTGTTCCGGTCCGAATCAACCGCTTCGAGGCCAAAGCCCAAATAGACTAGTTTGTAGTTGTTCTCGTAGCGAACACCTCCGGTCTGTCCATCAAAATAAGAAAAAAAGGATTTGCCCCCGTTTACCGGATTTAGAATCTCGGGGAACTGGTAGGCGCTGGAAACCATAGGTTGCCAAATATTAAATTCAAGGCCGTGACTGATGGGGTCCCCCGGTATACCCACCACCTGTTTCGAGTTGCTTGTTTTGAGCCACTCCAGACCAAAGTAATTTCTTACAAAATCTCTGCCATCGATACTGCCCACTTTAAAAATGCTGTATCCGCTGTATTGACCTGAGATAAATAAATTTCCCCCATTATCCAAATATTGTGACAACGCCTTCCAAATGGACGGTTCGTTTATGTGGCCGTAAACGGAGAGCG
>CAYPZM010000021.1:12956-26488 GCA_964414825.1 uncultured Cytophagia bacterium
TAATGTTTCAAAGTGGAATAGGTTGGAAATCCTTTTTTATCGGTGTCCCAATGCTGATAAGGCAAGTGGTTGTATTGAAACAGGTCCATAAAATAGGATTCCACGTCCGGGATTCTTGAGCCATCCGAAAGCAAATCATGGTCAATAAATAGGATGGGTGTTTTGCCAATAGTGACGTCAAAAACAAACGTGTTCGACAAGCCTTCGCGGCTCGAAATATCCAAAGTCAGCGGCACCACCCCGGAAATTCCGTTTGGACGCATTCTCAGCACAAATTCAAAGGTTTCCGTAGAAGACGCTTTAAAAGTGAGCGGCCCTAAATTCGGAGTCAGGATTTCCAGATCGGGACTTGCAGATGAAAGGCTAAAATGCATGGTTTCGCTGCCGCCAATGGAAAAATTTTGCAGCGTTATTTCAAGAGTAACGCGTTCGCCTTTTTCAATGATATGATTTATTTCTCCATTTTTGCGTTCATGAATCGTATGCGAAAATAAAACCAGGCGCGGCAGCGGATCCGGCTTTTCCGGTTCGGTTAAAGCTCGAAACGCATTCACTCGCCCAAATCCCAGTTGATTAACAAAAGAGGGATTGGAATTATCGATATTGTCCGCAGTCAACAATACGTGTTTGATAATCCGTTCGCTGTTCCATTCCGGATTTGCTGCTTTGACCAGCGCGCACATCGCGGCAACCACGGGTGTGGCCATTGAGGTGCCCTTTGCCCACATGTACTTGTTATCCGGAATGGTGCTCAAAATGCGGTCATACGCATCGCCGCCTGGAGCGCAAATGTCGACCCAAGGGCCGTAGGATGAGTAGCTGGCTTTGTGATCATCGACAGCAACCGAGGCCACAGAAATGACGTTTTGATACGATGCGGGATAACTGGGACCGTCAGAATTGTAATTTCCGGCGGCTGCTACAATAATGGCTCCCAACGAGTATGCATAATCAATTACTTCCTGGCTCATTTTTGAATAGGAGGTGTTTCCAAAGCTGCAGCTTATAACATCGGCGCCATTTTCAGCGGCATACACAATGCCCTCATACGCTCCGGTCAGCCAAGGTTCTTCATCCGGTTTTGTTTTAACGGTCATAAATCGGCAATTCCAACTTGCCCCGGCAATGCCAATCCTGTTGTCCGTCGCTGCGGCTGCAATTCCGGCGCAATGCGTACCGTGGTCATAAACCGGCTTTCCGGCAGGTGCGGCAATGGGATCCGGATCGTTATCACCAAAATCCCAACCATATACATCATCCACAAAACCGTTGTTGTCATCGTCCACGCCGGTAATTCCATTTGCCTCTGCCGGATTTTTCCAGGCATTTGCGGCAAGGTCTTCATGATAATAATCAATGCCGGTATCGACAATTGCAATAATCACCGACTTTTCTCCCTTTTGCCGAGCCCAACCGCCTTCCGAAAGGATTTGTGTGAGGTAATGTTGTTTTTCATAACGCGGATCGTTGGGTACGCTATAAGGCCAATCCACATACATGGGCTCGGCATATTCCACATGGGAGTCTTGCGACAGCTCGGATGCCAGCAACACCGGGTCGACGTTTTTGGGCAAGTCCACACTCACAATTCGGGACAAGTCCGGCCCTTTTGTCTTCAATTGGGTTCGCGCTTGCGGAAACAGCCGTTTCACTTTTTTTGCACCGACGTTGTGTAGTTTTTGATCAAAGCTCGAGAGTCCGGTAGTCGTTTGCGCAGCATCGGATGGATTGGGCAATGAATTTAGTTTGACCACAACCACTCCGGGCACAACAGTTGGTTCTTCATCCGTAAACCAGGTTGGAGCAGTGGATTGAGCTGAACTGAAAGTGATTCCGGCAAAGCCTAGAAAAATCGTTGTAATCAAGAATGGTAACCCTGAAAAATATGTTGCTGCTCTCATCATAAAGGTCCCTTTTTTGGGTGCTTTGGTTATAGTGGAGGGTGGAATAGGCAAGCAGCGTACCGAAAATGAGTGTTTGAAAAAAGGGGGGCAAGCCCAAAAAAGTCAGTGTGTTGAGTGATCGTTGTGGCGTGGCGGTTTTTTGCAAAAAGAATTGGAAAATGCGAGAATAATCACGGATTGAGATTGGTGCTGTTTTTAAACAGGTTATGTGCGTGAATTTTCTCGTCCGTTCCGGTATGAGAACACTGTTCCTGCAAATAGGATCTGATGCACAAAAATCAAAATGATCTTTCCCTGTTCGTTTTCCTATTCTGACATTGCCGAGATTACCTCACACGTGGATTTGTCTTTGTGCAAGGTTTGTTATATAACCCAAAAAGGAGGTGCACTGTGGTAAATAAAAAATCGGAATCCATTGTCCGAGAACTGCTCGATATGGCAGGAATTACTGTAAATGGGGAAAAGCCGTACGATATCCAGGTGCATAATCCACATCTGTACGCGCGTATACTCCGAGATGGTTCGCTCGGTCTGGGAGAGGCGTACATGGACGGCTGGTGGGATTGCTCTCGCCTTGATCAGTGCATTGCGCGAATTTTGAGTGCGGATTTGAATCAAAAAGTAAAAGGCAATTTGCGTTATTCCCGGCATACACTTCGGGCCAGACTGTTTAATTTACAATCGGTCAAGCGTGCCTTTCAGGTGGGACAGCGGCATTACGATATTGGCAACGATTTGTACCAGGCCATGCTGGACAAACGCATGAATTATACCTGCGCTTACTGGAAAAACGCTACTGACCTTGATGCGGCTCAGGAGGCCAAGCTCGAGTTAGTGTGCCAAAAAATGGGATTACAACCCGGTATGTCGGTGTTAGAATTGGGGTGCGGATTTGGAGCGTTTGCCGGATATGCAGCGGAACGATATGATGTTCAGGTAACCGGCGTTACGGTTTCAAAAAAACAAGTGCAATGGGCGCGTCAGCATTATGGCCATTTGCCGGTAGATATACGTTTAGAGGATTATCGTAAGGTTTTGGGGCAATTTGACCGAGTGATTTCAATTGGTATTTTGGAACACGTTGGTTATAAAAATTACAGTACTTATATGAGCGTGGTTGATCGCACCCTAAAACCGGACGGATTGGCCTTTTTTCACACCATTGGCGGAAATGTTAGCGCCTCCACAACCGAACCGTGGACGACCAAATACATTTTCCCCAATGGCATGCTGCCCTCCATGGCCCAACTGGCTAGCGCCTCCGAGGATTTTTTCATCATTGAAGATTGGCACAACTTTGGCCCGGATTATGACCCCACATTAATGGCCTGGTATGAGAACTTTGAAAACGCCTGGCCCGAGCTTGCAAAGCGGTACGAAAATCGCTTTTATCGCATGTGGTGCTATTATCTGCTGAGTAGTGCAGGAGGCTTTCGCGCGCGGAACAATCAGCTCTGGCAAGTGGTGCTAAATCGACCGCATAAACCGCAACCGAATTGTCGATTTTGATTGCTTATGATAGAAACTGATGTCATTATTGTTGGTGGGGGGCCGGCAGGTTCCTCTTGCGCTTGGACACTGGCAAAAGCCGGGATGAGCGCCATTGTTTTGGACAAATCCTCCTTTCCGCGTCCAAAATTGTGCGCCGGCTGGATTACGCCCCGCGTCCTCAAACGCCTGCGCATCAACCCCCAATATTATCCGCATGGTATTACGTTGTTTAACCATTTGCATATTTATTTGGGAGATAAATATCTCACGGTTCCTAACACACAATATGCTATACGGCGTGTGGAGTTTGATGCTTGGTTGTTAAAACGTTCGCATGTACCCGTGTATCAGCATTGCGTCAAATCCATTGTGCAAAAAGATCAAGAGTTTATTATCGATGATCGGTTTCGCGCCAAATTCCTGGTAGGTGCTGGTGGAACCGCGTGCCCGGTGTATCGCACGTTGTTTCGTCAACGCATTCCTCGCGCGCGCGATATGCAAATTACCACATTAGAGCTCGAACTCCCCTACGATTATCACAAAGACCGTTGTTACTTGTGGTTTTTCGATCACGACCTGCCCGGCTATGCCTGGTATGTGCCCAAACACGACGGATATTTGAATCTCGGTATTGGTGGCAAAGCCTCGGTTTTGCAAGAGCGGGGCGAAACGATTCATCAGCATTGGGAGATGTTTATCGAAAAACTGCAAAATCTTGGTTTTATAGATGATTACGAGTGGCAGCCCAAAGGCTATACCTATTTTTTGCGAACGCCTTCGGCTCGAGATCGTTTTTTCGGCAACGCCTTTGTTATTGGGGATGCTGCGGGATTGGCTACCATGGACATGGGAGAGGGCATTGCGCCTGCGGTTGAAAGCGGCATACGTGCGGCTCGTGCCATCATCACAGACCGGCCGCTATCCTTTCGGGGAATTACGCGTTACAGTGCTAGACAAATTCTCATGCCTCAATATGCTTAGTTTTGACGAACCACAAAATAAAAAACCCGCTTGAGAACATTAGATATCCTCAACGCGTTTCGCTTCCATCCATTTTGTTCGGCAACCGTTACAATATAGATTGCCAAATCCTTTGCCGTTAGCATCTGTTTGCGCGATGGACGACTGGGATAGTTTTTGAAAAATTCCGTATCCACTCGACCCGGAAAAATAGTGGATACTTTAATGCCGTATTTGCGCGCTTCCCATTTCAGCGAACGCTGAAAGCCGGTTACCCCATGCTTTGCCGCGCAATAAGCGCCAAACGTTGCCGTGCCGTACAATCCCGCAATAGACGATACAGTGATAATGTGCCCCGGATGGTTTTTGGCAATCATCCGCCGTAATGCCTCGCGCGAGTTCAAAAACACGGATGTGAGATTCGTGTGCAGCACGGCGCGCCAGTTTTCAAAGCTGATGTTACGTATTTCCTGTTTTAATCCGCGACCGGCATTGTTGATCAAAATATCGACATGTCCCCAGCGTTCCTCGGTTTCGTCAAACAAACGTTGCACCTGGTGCTCCTGAGTCACATCTGTGCGCACGTACAAACAAGAGTCGTTAAATTGTGAAATCTCCTCGCACAAGGCTTGCAACTTTTCCACACGTCGCGCAGCCAGCACAACGCGGGCGCCGCGTTTTGCGCACTCGAGAGCTGTGGCCCTGCCAATGCCGCTGCTCGCGCCGGTGATGATGATGACTTTGTCTTTCAAAGGTGTCATAAAATGTTTCAGCTCGCCACTTAAAAGTTGAATTCTATGTCCTTATAATTTGACCCTATTGTAACAAAATCATCGATCATAATCAACTTTGTCGGCGATTTGCTGTCACTTTATTTCCTTGATTTTTAATTCAGTAATACGTAGACTTTTATCACCGCTGCCCGCCGTGAATGGTTCAGAAATTACCTGGAATCTTTTGAGACAAAAACCAGTTTTTTTGTTCATAATACTCTAAAGAAACAGAAATCACATTTGCGCAAAAAAGGATGTGATGATGAAAGCCATCCCTCGTTTACTCGGTTTTTTCTTGCTCAGTTTAACATTCAGTTTAACATTATGCGCGTTCGCCGGCACAAGTGGCAAAATTGCCGGTACGGTTATCGATGCGGACTCGGACGAACCGCTGCCCGGCGTTAATATTGTGCTCAAAGGCACGACCATGGGCGCTGCCACCGACATAAATGGCGAATATGTCATTTTGAATGTGCCGCCTGGAATTTATGCCGTGGAAGCCAGGATGATCGGTTATAAAACCGTGACCGTGGAAAACGTTCGTGTATCCATCGATCTTACCTCAAACGTCGATTTTAATCTTGAGGAAACTGTGCTCGAAGCCGGCGAAGAGATCACTATCGTGGCCACACGGCCGATGGTGGTAAAAGATTTGACCGCGTCCACGGCCGTTGTTGATGCGGAAAATATGAAAGCGCTGCCCATTGTGGAGGTGAGCGATGCCATCGAGTTGCAGGCAGGACTTGTCAAAGATGCCGGCGGCGGCTTGCACGTGCGCGGCGGCCGCAGCGGTGAAATCAGCTACTGGATTGACGGCGTGCCCGTTACCGATGTTTATGACGGCGGCACCGTTGTCGAAGTCAATAAAAATATGGTGCAGGAGCTGCAGGTGGTGTCCGGCTCGTTTAATGCCGAGTATGGCCAGGCCATGTCCGGTATTGTCAATATCGCCACCAAAGACGGTGATAATCAATTTGGCGGTTCGGTTTCGACATATTTTGGCGATTATCTCAGCGGTCATAATGATGTTTTTATGAACATCAATAGCGTCAGTCCTTACGCCATCCGCAATCTTGAGGGCAGTCTCAAAGGCGCCATCATCAAGGACAAGCTGTTCTACTTTATTAATGGTCGTGGTTTTTACAATGATGGCCATTTGTACGGCCGGCGCGAATATTATCCAGGCGAAGTACGCACCACGCTGACGCTGGATGAAGAGAGCATCAACACGTTTTTGCCGGATTATTGGGACGAACGCCGTTCCGCCGGCAATGGGCTGTACAACATCGACTATACGCTCGGCACCAACGATTTTGTCGATTCTATAGCAACAGTCAGCAATTTGCCGCCAGAGGTCGCGGCCAATCCCGATTCCTTTAACTATTATTTTAACAAGCTTAAAAACACCCACAGCAATGGCCGCGGCGATGACGCGTTTGTGCCGATGAACCCCGAGCGCAAGTATTACGGCCAGGCCAAGCTTATTTACCGCTTTACTCCGCAGCTAAAACTCTCTTATAATTTTATTTATGACAATGTCGCCTATAACGATTATCAACGCAATTATCAACTCAATCCCGATGGCATTCTCAACCGCTTCCGTACCGGCCGAACGCACATATTGCAGGCCACGCATGCGTTGAGCAGCCGCACGTTTTACAAAGCCGGTGTGTCGATGTTTGAAAAAGAGTACCAGAGCTATTTGTACGAGAACATCAACGATCCACGGTACGTACATCCGAATGCTTATGTGCAGCAGCCGTACAGTTTTCTGGAAGGCGGCACTGACAACTCCCGATTTGAGCGCTCCACCCGCACCTTGCTTGGAAAACTCGATCTTACCAGCCAAATCACCAACCGTCATCAAATCAAGGCCGGTATAGAGGTGCGGCAGCATCGCGTTTATCAGCGCGATATCAATCTGCGCCCCCAAAGCGAGCAAGTGCTCAACCGCCTGGTATTTGACGGCCCGTTTATGAACACGGTGGTGCTGCCCGAAACAACCGTTTATCACTCGACATACAATCACCAGCCGTTCGAGTTTTCCGCTTATTTACAGGACAAAATGGAGTTTAAAAATCTTATCGTCAACATTGGGGTGCGCTTTGATTATTTTGAGCCGGATGGCGTAGTCCTGGCCGATGAGAGCGATCCCATGATTTACAATCCCATCAAGCCGCAAAATATTTGGCACGACTGGGGCAGCGATGGGGTGCAAGGCACCTTTCCGCCGGACGGCACCGAAGGCAACGGCATCTGGGATCCCGGTGAACCGGCCGTGACGCTCGAGGACCGGCAGTCCTACTGGTACAAAGATGCAACGCCAAAATGGCAAGTCAGTCCGCGACTCGGTGTGTCGTTCCCGATCACCGAACGCGGCGTAATCTATTTTTCCTATGGCCATTTTATGCAAATTCCACGATTCGAGCTGCTGTATCAAAATCCCGATTTTGAGATCGGTTCCGGCACCGGCAATGTCGGCGTTATCGGTAACTCGGATTTGAAACCGGAAGTGACCGTGAGCGGCGAAATCGGCTTGCAGCAGCAACTGGGCGAGGACATTGCCCTCAACCTCACCGGTTATTTCCGCGACATTCGTGACCTCGCCGGAACCAATGCGGATGAGATTGTCGTGTTTGGCGGCGCCTCAAAATACAGCAAAATCGTCAACAGCGATTTTGGCTCGGTGCGCGGAATCATACTGTCGCTGAACAAACGCTTTACCGGCGGTTTTTCCGCATCAATCGATTACACCCTGCAATCTGCCAAAGCCAGCAATTCCGATCCCGAACAGGCGCGCAATGCCCGTGCTGGCGGCGCTTTGCCTGAAGTGCAGCTCACGCCCATGGACTGGGATCAACAGCACACCATCAACAGCACCATGGCCTATGGCGGCAGGAGCTGGGGCGGCAGTGTGCTGGCGCGCTGGGGCAGCGGTTTACCCTATACGCCGCGGCGTTCGCAAGACATCAGCACGTTGTTGACCAACAGCCAAACCAAACCGCCGACATTTGCGGTGGATTTGCGTGCCTTTAAGCAATTTTCGTTAGGGCTTGGCAATATTGTCGTGTCGGCGCGCATTTTTAATTTGTTCGACACTCTTAATGAAATCAATGTGTTTGATGATACAGGACGCGCCGGTTACACTACGGATCTCGAGACCGCGCGCCGATCCAATCCTCCGGAAACCATCAATTCATTGGAAGAATGGTTTGAAATTCCGACGCACTGGTCCGAACCGCGTCGTGTAGAGCTCGGCATTTCCTTCGAGTTTTAATTGATTTGGAGCTTGAATATGAAACGAATGTTACTCTTGCTGTTTACGGTCTTTTTTCTTTTTAATACAGCCGGCTGGTCGCAAAGCGGGCGCGAAAATCGCCGATCCGCGGCAATGCGCGGCAACCTGGTCAAATCGGTGTTTGGCAACTGGGGCGTCATTGGCCAACCGGCATCGGAGGGCAAGCGCGGCGCCTGGATTTATGACGACAACGGTTATGTTGGTGATGTGAGTTTAATGGTGGGTGCTGAAATTGAGGATGCCGAAACCGGGGAGAAAATCCCGTCGGTTGTCGTGTGTCCTGTGGCGCGTCCCACCTCGCAACACGAGCAGTCGCCCGCCGGCAAAATGTGGACCTTTGAGCCGGTCGCCGGCTATTTTAATCCCAACCAGGAGGGCATTGCGCTGTATAGCGATCCCAATTCCTGGCCCACCTTGTGGCCGGATAGAATGAACGATCCCGAAGATCCGGGCTGGCAAGGCGAGTGGAACGGTTTTTTCGGCAAAACCACCACGGCCACTGAAGAAGCCTATTTTGTCATGGATGACAACAACGACGAAGAGTTTAATTACGCTAATAATAATCAGTTTGGCATCGAGTTCAAACCCGATTCGACCAATCCGGCGCGCAATGGACTCGGGTTGTCGGTCAAGGTGCGCGCCATGCAGTGGTCCGATTTCCTCGCCCAGGACGCGATTTTCTGGCTCTACGAAATCACCAACGAAAGCACCACGGATTATTCCAAAGTCGTGTTCGGCATGCTGGTCGGTACCTATGTCGGCGTTACGTCAACCGAAGATTTTAAAGAGTACGATGACGATTACTCTTTTTTTGATGTTGAAAAAGATTTGACCTATACGGGCGATTTTGATGACAATGCTAGCCGCAATCCGCGCTGGACCGGCGATGTGGGCGTGGTCGGCTATGCCTTTCTTGAAAGTCCCAGTAATGAAGTGGACGGTATTGACAACGACGGCGATTCGGATGATTATCCAAATGTTCCGGCGACCGGCAACAAATTTACAGAAACTGACTTTGCGCCCCGCACAATCAATCCCGGCGACCGCATTGTACTCATTGACCGCAATTACGAACGTACGATGGTGTCCGTGGGCAGTGAGCCGCAAACCTATCGTACGCGCGGCGCCGATATTTTCATCGAGCCCGGCGTCACGGTGTTGGCGGAAGGCAATGTAATTCAAGTTGATGACGAGGAGGCCATCAATCCCAATGCCTACGATGGCGTGGACAATGATCTGGATGGCCTGATTGATGAGAATTTTTATCTGCATTATCGCCAAATCCGCAAAGACCAGGATGGTAATATTCTAATCGATCAGCTTAATCCCGTGCGTTACAAAAATTACATCACTGGCGTTGGCCTACAGGATGCAATGATCGACGAAGGTCGCGCGGATGGCATTGACAATGATTTGGATTGGGATATCGAATTTGACGATGTTGGCGCTGATGGCGTGCAAGGCACCGGCGACAGCGGCGAAGGTGACGGTATTCCCACAGCCGGCGAACCTAATTTTGACCAGACCGATGTCGATGAATCGGACCAGATCGGTTTGACCAGTTTTGAATATTTTGCCCCGGCCAACCAAATCGCTATGGCAGATGATGAGGATTTGTGGCGACGTCTCGCACCCGGATTTTTTGAGGTGCCGGAATCGATCGTTAATAACATGCCGGAACGCGGCGAGGACGGTGATTTTATTTACGGCTCGGGTTATTTTCCGCTACGCGCCGGCGAAACCAAACGCTTCTCGCTGGCTCTCGTTTATGGCGATGGCGGCGGCCCTGCGGTAGAGATCGACGATCTGCTGAAAAATCGCGAAACCGTGCAACAAATATACGACAGCGATTACCGCTTTCCACCGGCGCCGGATCGCCCAATTTTAACCGCGGTTCCCGGTGATGGCAAGGTCACCTTGTACTGGGATCGCAAAGCGGAAAAGTCCTTTGATCCGGTGCTCAAAGAATACGATTTTGAAGGCTATAAAATCTACAAAGCCACGGATCACAATTTTAACGAGGTGTTCGATGTCACCGATGCCAGCGGCACGGCCATTGCCTACAAACCGCTGGCGCAGTTTGATAGTGACAACGGCATTGCCGGCTATTTTCGCCCGAGCGAGGATTTGCACGAAGCCAGTCGCGGCGCCTCGTTTTATCTTGGCAACGACAGCGGCCTGCAACACAGTTTTGTCGATCACGATGTCGAAAACGGCCGCCGCTATTTTTACGCTGTGGTGGCCTACGACCGCGGCGATGAGTTTGCCGACGTGTTTCCCAAAGAAAATGACAAGCGCATCGACATTATGCCCAGCGGCGAGGTGCGTACGTTTCAAAATACAGCGTGGGCCATTCCGAATGCCGAGGTGGTCGGCTACAAACCGCCCGAGGGCAGCGTGCAGCTCGAATCGCAAAACAACGTTGGCACGGGTCGCGCCTTTAAAAAAGTGATTAGTGAACCGGCGCAAACCGGTCATTCTTATTCCGTGAGTTTTCTGGACACCTCAAACGACGGCATCGATAACAACGACAACTGGAATCTGTTAACCGACGACGTCGGTTCTGACGGCCTTGCCAATACCAATGATCCGGATGGCACCGAAGGCAACGGCGTGCCGGATCCGGGCGAGCCGAATCTGGACCAGTATGACGTTGAAGAATTTCTGGTGCCCATCACCACGTCCTATTCGGTGCGCGATTTAACGCCCATCACCAAACCGTTTATTGCGCGCGATACATTGTCGGTCAAACTCCCCGACCAACACATGGTGGAAGAAACGATCAGCGTGGCGGATGCTGAAGGCAATCCGGTTCCTATCGACAAGTATGAGGTCGATTCCGAAAACGGTCGCATTCGCGGTGTAAATTCCGGTGATTTGAAATACGGCGCCACGTATCATATCTCTTACGAGTACTTGCCGGTCTTTCAAAGCCCCAATATTGAACGCAGCCCCTGGGTCGAGGAAACGTTGGATACGGATATTTTTGACGGCCTCAGCCTGTCATTCAACAACAACTGGAATGTGACGCTGGACACGTTGCGCTCCGGCTGGTCTAATCCTGATGTCGAGTACAGTTTCACTTTCCGTGTATTGGATACCAATTTTGGCGCCGATCGACTCCTGGGGTATGCGCGGCCCAGCGATTATCGTTTCGAATTTTATGACGAAATCGCCGATACTTCTGCGGACTTGCCGCAATACTTTGTCAAGGGCGTGCCGGTTAATTTCAAAGTTTATAATGAAACCGACCAAAGTTATCTCGATTTTGTCTTTGTCGATATCGACCGCAACAATGTCATCTCGCCATTTGACGAAGTGATTTTTATGGAGCCCGATTTTAGCGACAGCCTGCATTTTACCTGGGATGTCTTGTTCACCAGTCGCATCGATACGGTTTACGATTTCGGCCGCGGCGATACGCTGCGCATTGCCGCGAAAAAGCCGTTCCGCAACGGCGATGCATTCGTTTTTGAAAGCGAGCTGCCGTCGATAAATGTTCAGCAAGCTCAAGCTAATCTGGAGCAAATAAAAGTGGTGCCGAATCCGTACGTGGTGGCCACAACGCACGAGTTGCCGTTACCGCCGGCGGTCACCAGTGGTCGCGGAGAGCGAAAAATTGATTTTATTCACCTGCCTGCCGGGGCGCGTGTGAACATTTTTACAGCGCGCGGCGAACATGTGGTGTCGCTGGATCATTTTGAAAATATTCACGACGGCACGGTGTCATGGAACCTCAAAACCAAGGAAAATCTCGACGTTGCCCCGGGCGTCTATTTTTATGTTGTGGAATCGTCGGTCGGCAACAAATCCGGCAAAATTGGCATCATCAAATAAGGGCATATGTTCTGTAGGATGGGTTGCAAACCTTCTTTTAGGACAGGCCCGGTGATAAAATAAAAAGATTGCTATATAAAAAATTGGTGGATGGATGGCAACCCATCCTGCTCGGAGGTTTTCAAATCCTCAGAGGTTCTATGCCAAATGGAGCACATTATGATTCGAAATAAATTATTCCTGATTGGCCTTGTGATGCTGTTAAGCGCTGCTGCGGCAATGGGTCAATCCAAAGTGGGAACTACGGGCGCCACATTTCTGGGCATCAGCGCCGGTCCGCGCGCCACAGCCATGGGCGGCGCGTTTACGGCCATGAGTGATGATGCCGCGTCGCTGTATTACAATCCCGGCGCCATGGCGCAGTCGGGCCGCTCGCATTTTATCTTTACGCATACCAATTGGCTGGTCCATACCGCGTACAACTGGGTCGGAATTGTTTTGAATATCGACGGCAACAATGCCGTTGGCGTCAGTGTGACGCAACTGGATTATGGCGAAGAGCAAGTCACCACCGTCACCCAACCCGAAGGCACAGGTGACCGCTGGTCGGCTAAGGACCTCGCTCTCTCCTTGTCTTATGGCCGCAATTTAACCGACCGGTTTTCCATTGGCGGCAGTGTCAAATACATTCAACAAAGCGTGTGGAACGAGACCGCCTCGGCGTTTGCCATGGATGTCGGATTGCTGTTTATCACCAACTTTAATAATATGCGATTGGGTATGAGCATTACCAACTTTGGCACCGAGCTACAAATGGACGGCAAAGATCTCTTTAATCGAATTGATCTCGATCCCGGTGCGCTCGGGCACAACGAAACCATCACCGCCAAACTCAAAACCGAATCCTGGCCGCTGCCGCTGTTCTTTCGCGTCGGCGTTGCCATGGATGTGATTCATGCGGCGCCATACAAATTCACCATTGCCGCGGACGCGCTGCATCCCACGGACAATTCCGAGATTGTTAATGTAGGTGCAGAATTTTCTTACAGTAATCTGTTGTTTTTACGGGCTGGCTACAAATCCCTATTTCGACAAGAAAGTGAAGAAGGCTTGACCACCGGCGTTGGCCTCAAGCTCTACAGCGGCGGCTCGCTGTTTTGGACGCTCAATTACACCTATGCGGATTTTGGATTGTTTGAGGAGATTCAGATGTTTGATTTGGGAGTGAGTTTTTGATGTTTCAAAGTCTGATTTCAATTCTAGGCAAAGGCGCGGAGATACTATGTTAATCCAAATTCTAATTTGATGCATAACGCAGAGCCGCCAAGC
>CAYPZM010000022.1:0-26386 GCA_964414825.1 uncultured Cytophagia bacterium
ACGTAGCTTTAGCGTATCCAAGAGCCTGAAACGCGGCGCCGCGTTCGTCATGACATACGCAGCACTGGGTTTTCTCATGTCGAACGGCTGCCACGGTGAGCGGCGTGGAGCGCGAGCCCGGAGAGATATAAAATTGCGTAACTCCGAGTCGCACCAGCTCTTCAACAACAAGAGATGCCCAATACGAATTAATGTTGGCGGTTGAAATCATGCACGTTCAAACAATAACAAAAAGTTTTGCGCCTTGTTGCGGTTTTCTTCCCACTCTTTTTGCGGATCCGAGCCCTGAACAATGCCGGACCCGGCGTAAATATGCAGCCTGTTTTTGTGAACCAGAGCCGAGCGAATGGCAACGGCAAACTCGGCCTCGTCGCGCGACACCCAGCCTACGGGTGCGGCATACCAGCCACGGTCGAACGATTCGAGCTGAGCAATACGCTCCAAGGATTTATCCTTTGGATAGCCACCGACCGCTGGAGTCGGATGCAGCGCGGTTAACAACTGCTCGTTATTGACGTTCGGTTTTAATTTGGCGTGGAACTCGCTGAACAAATGCTGCACATTTGTCAGTTTGAGCAGCGATTCGTTCAAAGTGGACTGGATATCCTGGCAGTACGGTTGTAGCCGGTCCAAAATCATTTTTTTGACCCAGCGGTGTTCGCGCAAATCCTTATCCGATTGCAGCAGCTCATGCGCCAGCTCCTGATCCTCCTGCGGTGTGGCACCGCGTTTGCGCGTGGAAGCAATGGCTTCGGTATACAGATCGTCGCCGCGGCGCTGAAACAAGCATTCCGGCGTCATGCCCAAAAAATTGTAGCCGTTTTGAAATTGAAAAACAAAATGGAACGATCGGCCATTGTTTTTCAGGATTTGCTGCAGCAATTCCAATGGATTAATATCCTCGGCGAATTCAAGTATGGTTTTGCTCGACAAAACGATTTTGTCAAACTCTTCACGCTCAATGGCGCCCAGCGCTGAATCGACCATATCGTGCCATTCGGATTGTGAAGGGGTTTCCGTTTGCGATATTAATTCCGGCAGCGCCTGTTTGGAAACGGGCTCACCAAAATTGAGTTTTTCTATTTCTTGCTGTAATTCTTTGAATAATTCGCTAACATCTTGATCCGGTAGCACGAGAAAATTGATTGCTAACGTTTGGCCTTGTTCCGAGGTAATCAGTTCAAACCGCGGAACCACAAAACGGAATTTGGCGAACGGAAGCCAGATCAGATCAATATCCCGGTCGATATCAAAACGCATGCCGCCGAAATAGCGAATGTGCGGATGAGAATACTGCAAGTTATCGCGGAGAATACGCATAATATCGAGCGAATCCGTGATAATGTGATGCACGGCGCCCGTACCGGCTATGGTTGTGATTTGATCGCGCCGCGCCCAGAATATTTTGCTGACAAATTTTTGTGCGTTGAGCCAGGAGATGGGATTTATGTTGTCAACGGAAATTTCCGCGCGCTGAATGCTGCGCTCTTCACGAGAGGCGCGGCTCAGCCGATCCAATGTGCGTTTGAGCTCTGTTTCCAACTCGGCTTGAATATTCTCTAAAATTGTCGTTTCCATAAACTCTATTTTTCTGCGTGATAAATCGTGGCAATTCCCAATGTCAACCGTATCTCTTTTATGTTATAAAAGCCGGCAGATCGTAAGCGTCTGCTAAAATCCTTTCCGTAAGGAAAATCTTCCACCGTTTGGTTGAGATAGCTGTACGCTTCGCGGTCGCCGGAAATCCAACCGCCGATTGTGGGGAGCACATGGCGAAAGTAAAACAAATACAATCCGCGAAACCAACGATGTTTGGGCAGCGAAAATTCCAAAATCAATAGTTGGCCTCTATCCGCCAGAATTCTATGCATCTCGGTCAGCGCTTGGTGCGTATCCGCGACATTCCGAATGCCAAACGCCATGGTAACGGCATCAACTGACCCGGAACGCAGTCCAATGTGTTGCGCATCGCTATTTAAAAGCTGGACAGCCAAAGCCGTTGATTTTACTTTGCGAGATGCAATATCCAGCATCTGTTTCGCCGGATCGATACCAATTACCGTTTTGATATTTTGGCGCTGCTTTAACAACATCAAAATCACATCCGCTGTTCCGGTAGCCAAATCGACGACCGTTAACGGCCGGTCCTTTGGCAGTTGTCGCACGCATATTTTTCGCCACGCTACATCGCGCCGGCCGGATAACAGCCGATTCAGCAGATCGTAACGATGCGAAATGCGGTTGAACATTTTCCAAGATTCGGATTTTTGCGGAATCGATTTTGCCATAATGTCTCGTTCTCGTAACGCTGAAGATATTGAATTTAAACCATAAAACCAACAGAGTTGATAAAACAGGAGCGAGTTGTTTAATCTTTCCTTTATTTTTTGTATAATTCACTTGATCGATTTTTTCAAAATTAGTTCATCCAGGAATTCAATGCCCGGATATATCTTGACTATGATTTAGCTTTCAAGGAAACGATAATGACAAACCTTGCCGTATTGTTTGATATGGACGGCTGTCTCGTAGACACCGAGCCGGTTATCAACAAAGCAGCGATTTTGGCGCTGAAAGAGTGGGGAGTGAAGGCCAAACCGGAAGATTTTATCCCGTTTATAGGCCGTGGCGAAACCACGTACATTAGCGGGGTGGCGGAAAAGTATGGCGTGGATTATGATTCGAAGATGAAAGACCGCGTTTATGAAATTTATCTCGAAATTGTGGAGGAGATGCTCACACCGCACAAGGGTGCTTTGGAGTGCCTGGCCGAGCTAAATCGTTCCAACATTCCCATGGTTTTGGCCAGCGCTGCGGATCATCTAAAAATTGACGCGAATCTGCGCGTCGCGGGTATCGATCGCTCGATATTTCAGGCCATTTTAGGTGCTGAGGATGTTAAAGAAAAAAAGCCGGCACCGGATATTTATCTAACCGCCGCCAAAGCGGTCTCGATGCCCCCTGGGCAATGCATTGTTGTCGAAGACGCGCCCAATGGCATTCAAGCCGCGCACAACGCCAATATGCGCTGTATTGCCCTAACGACCACATTTGATCGCAAGGAAATTAAGCAGCAATATCCGGAATTTATATGTGAGAATTTGTTTCAAGTGAGAGATGTGGTGATAAAGCTGTATGGAAAAGAATAGGCCCGCACACGACGTACGGGCCCTTGATATATTATTCAGCTTCAGCGTTTTGTGCTTCCACTTCAGCTTTGATCTTTTCCATATCCAGTTCGCGCACTTGCTTAATAATGTCTTCGAGACCACTTTCGGGCAAGGCACCGGGCTGTTTGTAGAGCATAATTTTATCGCGGAAAATCGCCAGCGTCGGAATCGACTGAATGCCAAACGCACCAGCTAGTTGTTGTTCTTCTTCGGTGTTCACCTTCATAAATGCAATATCATCATGCTTTTCGGACGCTTTTTCAAATACCGGCCCGAACATTTTGCAAGGCCCGCACCATTCGGCCCAAAAATCTACAAGCACGATTTCATTATTTTCGAGGACATTTTCGAGTTGATCCATTGTTAAATTTTCAGTTGCCATGAATTACTCCTATTTAATAAACGATTGGCGTTTACAAATTAGATGAGACCTCACAAAAAAGATTCAAACTAATCAAGTTGCGGGTCATTTTCTCAAGAAAACAAAATATGGCAGGAATTTATTTGTCTAATATTTGTTTAAGATTTTGGATTTTGTCTAAGTTTACACGAATAAAACGGAGATTAGCCTTATGCCAAAGGTCTACGTGACCCGCCGCATGCATTTTAGCGCTGCACATCGTTTGCATTCCGATCAACTGAGCGACGAGGAAAATCAAAATGTGTACGGTCTATGCAATAATCCGCTGGGCCATGGGCACAATTACGAGGTTGAAATAACGGTCTGCGGCGAACCTGATCCTGTGACCGGGATGGTCATCGATTTAAAGGAATTAAAAGACATTGCGCAACGCGCAATAATTGAAAAGATGGATCATAAACATTTGAATTTGGAAGTTGATTTTATGAAAGACGTTGTTCCCACAGCAGAAAATATCGCCATTGCGATTTGGAGACAGTTGGAGAGTAACTTGCCCTCCGGAAAGCTGTGCGAGATTAAACTATACGAAACGCCGCGAAATATTGCGACATATAGAGGAGAATAAACATGTCATTACAAATTGAGGATGCGGTAACGACGATTCTCAAAGAAATTGGAGAGGATCCGCAACGCGAAGGATTATTAAAAACCCCGTCACGAGTGAGCAAGGCCTATGATTTTTTGACCAAGGGCTATAGAGAAGATGCTCAAAAGATCATAAACAATGCCATTTTTCATGAAGAATGTAATGAAATGGTCGTTGTGCGCAATATCGAATTTTATAGTTTGTGCGAACATCACATGCTACCGTTTTATGGCAGATGCCATGTGGCGTATTTGCCAAAAGGCAAGATTATCGGATTAAGTAAAATCCCCCGACTTGTTGATGTATTTGCAAGACGGTTGCAAGTTCAAGAACGCTTGACCAATCAAATTGCTTTAACATTAGAGCAAATATTGCAGCCCTATGGTGTGGCCGTCATTATGGAAGGAAAGCATCTTTGTATGATGATGCGAGGCGTTGAAAAACAAAACAGTTTTGTGACCTCCAGCGCCATGTTGGGCGATTTCAAAAATGAACGGGCCACGCGCATGGAATTGTTAAATCTGATAAAACCCTGGGAATAGAACCATGGATCTACAAGACAAAATTATTTGGATTACCGGCAGTGGCAGAGGAATTGGACGTGCCATTGCCTTGGCGCTTGGCGAGCGCGGGGCGCGTGTTGTGGTTTCGGCGCGCACGAATGACGAAATAGAAGAGGTCGCCAAAACTATAAATGACAATGACGGTCAGGCCCTTGCGGTGCGCTGCGATGTGCGCAACCGAGCCGAAATCGATGCGCTTACGGCGCATGTAAAGGAATACTGGGGACCCATTGATATGCTCATCAACAACGCGGGAATTGGCGTGTTCAAGCGCATCATCGACCTTGAGGAAGAAGAGTGGGAAAACGTGTTGGATAGCAATCTAAAATCCGCGTTTTTATGCACGCGAGCCGTGCTGCCCGATATGCTGGAGCGAAAATCCGGTCACATTCTCAACATGGTCTCTGTAGCCGGCACCAAAGTATTTCCCAAAAACGGCGCCTATTGCGCATCAAAGTTCGGTATGTTGGGATTTAATGATGTGCTGCGCGAAGAAACGCGCGAGCACGGCATAAAGGTAACGGCTCTGATTCCCGGAGCTACGCAAACCGATATTTGGGGAAAAGCAAATGTCGATTTTTCTGCTATGATGAAGCCAGAAGATGTGGCGCAAATGGTTCTGGCAATTTGCGCGGCCAATGAATTGGCGCATATTGAGCAAATCGTTATGCGGCCACAACAAGGAGATTTATAAGACTTGGAGGAAACGGATGCCAAACCTCACATTTATGGGACATGGTTCTTTTTTATTGGAGAATGATAATGTTCGCCTGATTTTTGATCCTTTTCTTAAAAATAATCCCTTGGCCAAAGCAAAGCCGGACGACATTCAAGTCGATTATGTTCTGCTCACCCACGGCCATGGCGACCATTTGGGCGACGGTCTCGAAATTGCACGGCGCAACGATGCGACCATCATCGCCACCAACGAACTGGCCGTTTATTGTCAAAAATACGGCTGTACAGCGCACGCCATGCATATCGGCGGCGCGCACCAGTTTCCGTTTGGCCGCGTCAAATTGACTATTGCGCATCACGGCTCGGCTGCGGATTTGGGCGGCTCGGCGCTCACCTATTTGGGAAATCCGTGCGGCTTTGTGGTTACGATTGACGGAAAAACTGTTTATCACGCCGGCGATACCGGCCTTTTTCTCGATATGCAATTAATTGGCGAACTGGACGAGCTCGATGCGGCGCTCTTGCCGATCGGCGACAATTTTACCATGGGTATCGATGATGCAGTAAAAGCGGTTGAATTTCTGCATCCAAAACTGGCCATTCCTATGCATTTTGGCACTTTTGATGTGATTAAAGCCGATCCGCAAGAATTTAAATCCAAAGTGGAGCAAAACGGATTCAAAGCCACGGTGTTGGATATTGGTGAACAACTCGCTATCTAATAGCAAAAGGGAACCTTGGTCTCTGTTTTTCGTTTGACTTGTACTTGATCGAATAAAATAAATTAGATATATTGGTTGAAATTTTTGGGTAGCTGGTAATAGGGTTCAGCTACCCTTTTTTCTATTTAATGAGTGAAAAAACGTATGAGAACGACAATTGTTATCCTTTTTTTCCTGATCTTGTGCGCATTTGCAAATGTCTCCACCGCGTTCGATACGCCTACCATGCCGGTGGAAGAGATTAAACCCGGCATGCTCGGCACTGCCCGTACAGTGTTTGATGGCGACACAGTTGAAGAGTTTGGCGTTGAAATTATTGACGTCATGCACAATTTTTACCCACAACGCGATGTCATTTTGGCACGGCTGCTGGGCGAACGCACGGAAAAAACCGGCGTGGTTAGCGGTATGAGCGGCAGTCCGGTTTACATCGATGGGAAATTAATCGGCGCGCTGGCCTACCGGTTTGGACAATTTATGAAAGAACCGATTGCCGGCATTACGCCAATCCAATCCATGCTGGAAATCGCCAGTAAAGAAGACACCCGGCAGTTGGAAACCTCGCAACGTGCGCAGCCGTTTTCCGATTATATGCAAGCCGCGCTCGTAGGCGCCGACGACATGTTTTGGGAAACCATGTTGCGAACCTCGTTTGGCGGTTCGGGCGCTTTGGTTTCAACGATGCAGCCTATTAGTAATCCTCTGGTGTTTTCCGGATTCCAGCCCGAAATGGTGCAGCCGTACGAGCATTTGTTTTCATCTATGGGATTTTCACCCATGGTCAGCGGTATTTCATCTGCCGCCCAGGAAAGCGGCACGCCACAATTTGAACCCGGCTCTGCCGTTTCGATTGTGTTTTTAAGCGGAGATCTCAGCATCGAAGCCACCGGAACCGTTACATCAGTAACCGACAATCAACTTTTGGCGTTTGGACATCAACTGTTTAATTTTGGTCCGATTCAGCTTCCGCTAGGCGGTACGAAAATTTACGCAACACTGCCCAGTTTGATGGGCTCGAGCAAAATGTCCACATCTACCAAAATTGTCGGCACCTTTTTACAAGATCGCATGAGCGGAGCACTGGGCGATTTGACCCGTATTCCCAAAATGATTCCAGTGAATTTGGCTGTCGAATCACCCACCAACCAAAAAACCGAGTTTAATTTCCAGCTCGCAAACGATCCGACGTTCAACAACTTGCTCCCCTTTTATTTGCGAATGGCACTCATTCAGGCCATGTATTCCGCACGGCTGGGTGGCGAACAAAATTCTGCCTATTTGACCGGCAGCATCAATTTTTCCGACGGCCAATCGGTTCGTATTGAAGATTTTTTTAGCTCGCGTCAACAATTTGGTTTTTTGGCTGCTGGTGCGGATATTGTTTCGGCCAGCGATTTGGTTACGGCCATGCTGGGTACGCTGTTGGTGAATGATTTTACCAGTCCCGAGATTACTGGAATCGATTTAAACGTGCAAACCCAACCTGGCATGAATTACGCCATGATCGAATCGGTGTGGCTCGACAAAACGCAGGTAAAGCCCGGCGAGGAGATTAATATAATCGTAACGCTGCGCGATAACCGGGAGCGTTTTACCAAAGTGAGCCGTACTATAAAGCTGCCCAAGAACCTCAGTGCCAATCGACTGTCACTTATTGTTTCCAATGCCAGCAGCCTCACACAGTACGAAGTGCAGGCCAGCCGCAGTAAATTTGTTCCCAAAGAGTTTAGTGATATTGTGCGACTCTTGAACGAGCGGCGCAGCTCAGAAAATCTCTATTTTCAACTGCGCGCTTTCGATCCTGGTTTGCTTGTGGAAGGCGAAGAATTACTCGATTTGCCACCCTCGGTGCTGAATGTGATGAACACTCGATCCTCAAAAGGGGAGACCCGCGCCGTGCGCGACCGCGAGGTAGAAGAAATTGCTGTCGAAACCGGCAATGTGATTATGGGCGCACAACGGCTGCTGTTGAGCGTCAAGCAACCGACTCCGGCCAGCACTCCAAATAGTTCTGGTAAACAAACTTGGTATTATTAAAACTTTTATACGTGATGAACTAGGGATAACCACATGAAAATATCACTTTTTGCTCTCATTGTTTTGGGCCTTTGCCTTCCAACGTTTGCATCTTCGCCGCGTACCTCTGTGCATACGTCCAAATCCGATTTTGGTCGCGGCACGGCAAAAAATATTACTATCACTCACGACGGTTTTTTAAAACCCGGACCGGTCAAAACCAAAATTGCTGATTCCGGTCAGCCGGTCATTTGGGATATGGTTGTCGATTCCCGCGGATCTTTTTATTTGGCCACAGGCAACGAGGGCAAACTCTACCGAACCAGCACTGCCGGCGACACATCAGTAGTTTTTGATGCCGACGAGCTGGGCATATTCTCCCTGGCTGTGGATCCGGCGGATAATGTGTATGCGGCCACGTCTCCGAACGGTGCTGTTTATAAAATTGATCGCACCGGAAACAGTACGCTATTTTTTGATCCCGAGGCTCGATACATTTGGGATTTGGTATGGGAACCGAAAAATAACTTGCTGGTCGCTACCGGCGATAGCGCGCTTATTTACCGCATTACGCCAAAAGGGCAGAGCTCGGTGGTTTACGAAGGAGAAGAGGGGCATGTGCGTACGCTGGCTTTGGCCCAGGACGGCACCTTGTACGCCGGCACCAGTGGCAAAGGCTATGTTTATCGAATCGAAAACAACAAGGCGCCGTTTGTGGTGTTTGATCCGCAAATGCAAGAAGTTCACGGACTCATCGAGCATACGGATGGCTATTTGTACGCTGCGGTTTATGGCGAATCCGTGATTCCCATGCTTACCCGAACCCAACAGGATCAACGCGAGTCCAATCAATCGGATGAAGATGAGGATAATGGCGGCGGTAACGATGACGAATCCGCTTTGGCCGCGCAAACCATTCGAGCTGAAGGTATAGTGCGCCTGCGTGGTGGCTCAACATCACTGTTCCGCATTTCTCCCGAAGGTTATGCCAAAGATTTATGGGTGGGTTCGGATGAAAAAATTCAGTCCATCTTTCCCTATTCCGAAACCGAACTCATCATTGGCAGTGGAAAAAGTGGAAATCTATTAAAGATCAACCAAAAAGGCGATTTATCCATCCTGTTGGAAAATGAAGAAAGTCATGTCACGTCATTTATAAATTATCAAAACAAGCTGTATTTCAGCACCGCCAATTTGGGACGTCTGTATGCGCTTGAAGCCGCTCTGTCGGATTCCGCCGTTTACGAGTCCGAAACCATTGACGCCGGCTTGACCGCGGATTGGGGCACGCTGCTTTGGGAAGGCGAACAGCGAGCCGGGCTCAAGTTTTTTACGCGCTCAGGCAACACCGAACAGCCCCTAAACACCTGGAGCGCCTGGGAACCGGTAAAAAAGGATGGCGAGGTGTACCGAATCACCAGCCCCATGGCGCGATTTATTCAGTGGAAGTGTGAATTTCAAAATAAAAATGCCACGGTAAATAAAGTGACGATAAACTATATGCAGAAAAATTTGGCGCCGCAAATCACTTCAATTGTCGTGCATAGTTCCGGCGATTACTATGAGGCCAACTCTAAAAATGATAACAAGGAGGGCATTTCTTTCCCTTCTCCGGTTTCTAATAAAAAAACACAAAAAGGCTATCGTTCTGTAGACTGGATTTTTGAAGATCCCAATTTTGATCGAATAAAGTTTGACGTGTTTTACCGTCGCACTGGCCAATCATTTTGGCGAGAACTGGCCAAGGATTTGAGCACAAATATCTATTCCTGGGATACGGAGCAAATGGCAGATGGTGAATATGAAATTAAAATAGTGGCCAAAGACTCGCCGTCCAATCCGGAAACTAAAGCAGAACAGAGTTCAGACGTCAGCAAGCCCTTTATTATTGATAATACCGGCCCCCAAATTGAGCAAATTAATGTGGGGAATAATGAAAATAAAAAAATGTTAACCTTTAGAATTACCGACGAGTGGAATACCCTGGACAACGTCGAATACAGCATAAATGCCGGCTCCTGGAAGCTGCTTTATCCTGTTGATGGCATTTTGGATTCACAAGTGGAAAATTTTGAAATCGAGCTCTCCGATTCGGAAGCGCAAGACGTTGCCATCAAGGCCGCAGACAGCATCGACAATGTCACCGTCGTCCATACACAGGTTAACTAAACGGTTATCATTTTATGGAGAGAAACTGGCAATCCATTAAAAAATTTTTTAGTTCCAAAGAGAACATTTTAATAACAACGCATCTCAATCCGGATGGCGATGCTATAGGTAGCGAAATTGCCCTGGCGCTGTTTTTAAAAGAGCAACACAAGCGTGTTTACATTGTCAATTCCGATCCCACGCCTGTTTTTTTTCAGTTTTTGGATAAAGAGTTTTCCATTGAACAGTTTGACGAGATCAAACATCGCGAGCTTTTGTCCTCGTGCGACGGTTGTTTAATTGTGGATGCCAGCGAATGGAAGCGTTTGGGAACGATCCATTCGGCATTGCGGCAGAGCGGCATGCCCATTGCCTGCATCGATCACCACATCGGAAGCAACAATATATGTCACGCTGAATTGATTGACAACACCGCATCGTCCACCGGCGAGTTGGTTTACGATTTTCTAATCGATCAAAAGGCTCGGTTCACGCAAACCATGCTGGATGCATTATATACCTGCATTTTAACCGACACGGGTTCGTTTCGATTTTCCAACACCACACCGCGCACGCACCGAATTGCCGCAGACTTGCTGGAACGTGGCGCAGATTTTCAGCTTATCTATTCCACAATTTTTGAGAGCAACTCCAAACACCGAACCTGGTTAAAAGGTGAACTGCTCGCTAATCTCCATTTTGAGGAAAATGATCGTTTGGCCTGGTTTGTCATGCCGCAATCTTTATTGGAAAAAACCGGGGCGCACGAATGGGAGGCCGAAGGCTTTTCCGAGCTGCCACGTACGGTAAATGGCGTTGAAATCAGCATCATGTTTACGGAAACCAAAGAAGGCCTGGCCAAAGCCAGTTTCCGGTCGCGCGGCAACATCTCCATAAACGAGCTGGCACAACAATTTGGCGGCGGAGGTCATAAATATGCTGCCGGTGCTGCGTTATCCGTGCCGCTGGAACCCGCCATCAAATCGGTCGTAGCTGCCGCTAAAACGTATCTCGCCGAACACCGCACATGATTTAAATCAACGGAAAAAAATCCCGATTTTTAAGCTTTTTATTTTTTTAATGTTCTAAAAATTCATATTTTAATTACGGGCATCGGGGATTCTGAATATCTTCTCTAGAAACGGGATGCCCAAAGCGCGACGATTGCTCTTTTCTTTTGCTATTATCTGATTTTTAATTTGGAATTGATTCTTGATTGATGAGTACGCAGGAAGAAAAACTCGGCATTTTTTACCAGCTCTCCAAGGCAGTTGCCTTTATATCCGATCCTCATGGTTTGGAACGCCATCTCATTGATTTATTGAAACAACTGATCTCGTGCAACAGCATTTTGGTGTTTCACAACGATCGCCAACAGCACAAATTGACCGCGCATAATCCCTATAATTTGTCCCAAACCGATGAACAAAGTGTCGCCATCTCTTATGACGAGCCGTTTATTTCCGACGTGCTGGTATTGCGAAAAAGCGTCTCCCGTTTCAACCCGCAACGGCCGGTGCTGCCCTCGATGAAAGCGGAACTGTTTGTACCGCTTATTTCTCCGGATGACGTGCTGGGTTGTCTCTATCTCTCTCGCGTGCATGCAAATGGATTTGAGAGCAACGACATTACCCTGCTCGAACACGCTGCCGGACATTTGACATTCGCATTGGAGCGCCAAGAGTGGAAGCGTCATTTTCGCAAACTAGAAGAAACTAATCTTACTTGGCAGGACAAGTATGTGGCATTTTTGCAAGCCATCCCTTATCCCGCTGCTGTTGTTGATGTGGTCAATGACAGGTTTGATGAAGTGAATGACGCGGCGCTAACCCTGTTCGGCCATTCCGAAGATTATTTCATTCAAACACCATTTTCCGCATTGTGCTCGATCAAAAAAGCCGATGATGGGTCGGAGACGCGTGTGGCGGTCATTAAAAAGCAAAATGACAGCGAAAAATGTACGGTAACAGAAAACACCTATGTTGATGGTGGATATAAAAAAAGCTTGTTCATCTTTTTTCCCAAGCATGTAACGTTATTGGAAAGGCATGACAAGTGGCTGCGCACATTTTTTCAAACGTGTGTCACTGCACCCATTCCCAATGATTTGCAATCCGATTTGGACCCGATTGTAACAGCATTGGCTGAGCAGTTTTCTGCCAGTTATATTACATTGCTGCGCGGCAATTCGCAAGGCAAGCTGGTGTCCCTGGCGGCATTTGATTTTAACGACAAATTCCACAAAGCGAGCAGACAAAAGAGCAAACAATTGCAAGAGGGCCTGTTCGATCATGTATTGCAGCTAAAAAAGCCGGTATTTATTGACGATGTGAAAAGTGAACCAGCATTTGACCGCTGGATCGCCATTGCCGAGCGCTTGGATTATCGTTCTATGGTTTCCATTCCGCTCATTTCCGCCAATGAAATTGTGGCCCTGCTCAATGTATTCTCTCCAAAACTACAAGAATGGGATCAGAACGCGTTTGTGCTAACCCAGGCTGCCAGTTATATAACTCCGTTGATAAAATTGCATGTTTTGACTCGGGATTACAAAAGCCAAGAAAAGCACCATCTTGTGGTGAACAAAATTAGTCGTTTGCTCTCCTGCGACACAGAAAGCAACAAACAGATTCAGGATGTTGCAAACGAGCTTTATACTCATATCCCTTTTGATTATTTTTCCATTACTCAATTTAATGAAGAAACTGGCATTCCTGTGTCGTATGTTTTAGGCACCGAGGCCATGTCCGGGCATCTCGATACCGGTCGCTGGGAAGCCATCGAAAATTCGCCGCTGGGTTGGGTTATGCTCTCCAAAAACGCAGCGCCCGTTCGGGAAGATAGCGATGAGGGACAAGCGCTGCCCTATCGTTTACCGGCTTCGTTTAGCATTCTGCTCATGTATGAAAACAATTATATCGGCAATATGGCGCTGGGGCGTTTGCAAAAGCAAACGTTTGAACCCAACGAGCGCGCCATTTTACGCGAGTTGGGCACGCATTTGGCCCGCGCCATTTACACTCGAGAACGCCTTGCGTTGTCAAAGCGCAAAGAAAAACACATCCGCTCGCTTAACGAGTTTTGTTTGTGCATTGATTCGGATGTGGAAGGCAAAGATGTGTTTCAACATTTGAACGAGATGGCAGGCAATTTTTTTCAAATTCCACATTTTGTGGCGCTAAAGTATTACGAAAATCTGGATGTTGAAGAGATATTCTCATTCCTTCCCCAAGCCGTTTTAGAATGTGCTGTCAAAGCCAAGGCGCACGACTTTTTCGCCGATCTGGCAAAAGCGCCAAAACCGGTTTGTATTAAAACGTCCATGGAGTTTGCTGATTTTTTTTGCGAATCCTTACTATTTGAAGAAGGCGAGTTCCAACCGTTTATCATTGCGCCTGTCATGCACGAAAACCGGCTCTTTGGTTATATCATGTTTGATTGGTTGCAGGAACTCAGTTTTGATGAATACTCCAATGTTGTGATTACACCTCTTGTGCATCACATTCAGCAGGCACTGCATAAATCCAAGTTGTATAGTGATTTGGACAAAAAGGCGGACGATTTGGAGCTGTTAATGTCCACCATATCGCACGACTTTAAAACCCCCATTCAAAATTTACGCAGTTTTGTTACCATGCTTTCGGATAAATATGGCGACTACCTTCCCGAAGAGCCGCAAAAATATCTGCTGCGCATTTTGACCAATATTGACAATATGGAAGTGCTGGTTGAAGATTTGTTAAAGTTGTACCGGGTGGGTGAGCTGCGCCAGTTCAAACAAGTGCGTGTAAAAGATATTATTGAGGTTGCGCTTTCCAGTGTCGATCAAATTATTGAAGAGCACGACATAAAAATTATCAGCTCGGAAGAGTGGCCGGAAGTGTACGGCAATCCTTCCACGCTGCTGCAAATTTTTACAAATTTAATTTCCAATGCGGCAAAATTTGTGCTTCACGAAAGTAATCCAACCATTGAAATTGGATATCGGCCGGATGGCAAATTGATCGAATTTTATGTTCGCGATAATGGCCCGGGGATTAAACCTTCTCTGCACGATAAAATATTTGAGCTATTTTATAAAGGTAAAGATTCACAAAACAGCACCGGCATTGGGCTGGCGATTGTAAAACGCGCTGTGCAGTCGCACGGCGGCAGCGTCTGGGTCGAGTCTCGCGAAGGTGGCGGCGCTACATTCAAGTTTGTTGTGCCAAAATTTTCGGAGAACTGATATGGACGCGTTTGATAAAAGGACGTATATATGCAGCATTTGCCAAGAGTACTGGTCATCGAGGATGATCCCCAACAGGCTCGAATTATAGAATTACGGCTTACCAAGAACAATCAGCCGTTTGAGGTTGATCTTGCAAACAACACCACCGTTGCATTTGAAAAGTTGGCGAAAACATCTTTCGATATCGTCACTTTGGACTATCATCTTCCCTCGATGAGTGGACTGCAAGTGTTGGAAAAAATTAAAAAAGAGTATGCCCATTTGCCGGTCATAATGCTTACGGGCCAGGGAGATGAAGAAATTGCCGTAAAAGCCATGCGCAACGGCGCGCACGATTACCTCACCAAAGGCCTCGAGCATTTTGAATTGCTGCCGCGAGTGCTGCACCGGGCTATTCGCGAAAATCATCTTTCGCAGCAATTGGAGCAAAGTCGTAAACGTTATTTTGATTTGTTCCATAATGCCAATTTGGCCATTTTTGTGGTGGATGCCGATACGTTTCAAATTTTGCAGCTCAACGAGCGCGCCGAGTCCATGCTTGGCGTGTCTGCGGATGTGTGGCGGCAAAAAGCATTTTTTAATCTCGTTGCGCCGCAACAGCAATCGGTTATCGAGAATCTATTTTCCAACATCAAAAAAATGGGGCGAGCTGCGGCAGAAAACGTGGTGCTAAGGGCGCAAGACAAACGATCCATTCCCACGGAAATTAATGGCAGTCTGGTAAAATCGGGGGAACAGCATTTTATCGAGCTGTTTGTTAACGACATTAGCGAAAAAATGAAAATGCACCGCCAGCTTTTGCTCAGTCAGCAACGATTGTTGTCGCTGTTTAATGGCATTACGGATTTAATTTGCGTGATCAATTCCAATTATGATCTTCTCATGGGCAATAAACGCTATTTGGAATTTACCAGCAATTCCAGCAAATCGCTACCGCAGAAAAAATGTTATGCGGCGCTGTTCAACCGAACCTCTCCGTGTGAAGCGTGTCCGGCGCTAGATACCTTTAAAAATGGCGAATCACATAATGTAGAGATTTTGCACAAAGATCGTATTTACCAAATCTCGACTTTTCCCATGCGCAATTTGGAGGGAAGGCCGGATTATATTGTCGAATACACCAAAGATGTAACCGATCAAAAAGAGCTCGAACGTCAGCTTATCAAGGCTGAAAAATTGGCGTCTATTGGATTGCTCTCGTCCGGCATTGCGCACGAACTGCGCAATCCCCTAAATATTATTGAAGCGGCGCGCTATACTATCGAGTCGCAGCTTGAAACCGTTACGCCGGAGGTTGACAAAAATCTCAAAAAAATTCGCTCCAGCGTGCAGCGCGCATCGTCGATAATTGAAAATTTGCTCAAGTTTTCCCGGCATTCAGAGTTTAATAAAGAAAAAGTGGATGTCAGCGCTTTGCTAAAAAGCACCATATCGCTGTTGTATAAGGAAATGACCGGACAACATATTCGTCCGCTTATGTCGCTGGCGCCCATTCCGCGCGTGTTTTGCAATATCGATTCTCTCAAACAGGTGTTTTTAAATATCATTCTCAATGCCGTTCAAGCCATGCCCAATGGTGGCGAGCTGCGCGTGCGCAGCAAACTCTCTGCAGACAAGCAATGGGTTGAAATCGAATTTCACGACACCGGCGTTGGCATTTCCGAGGGAAACATGGCGCATCTGTTTACGCCTTTTTTTACCACTAAAAGTCCGTCCGGCGGCACGGGTTTGGGGTTATATTTGTCGTATACTTTGCTGAACCGCGAGGGCGGAGATATTGTAGCAAAACGCAATGAAGGAAGGGGAACGACGTTTGTGGTGAAACTTCCGATTGCAAAAGAGCAGGATTCTACGTTTTAAAAAAAAATCTAAATGAGATATGGATTTTTCACGGCGCTGCGGTTGATCGCAACCAAAAATAAAAGCCACGGATGCACTTGGATTTGCACTGATCTTGCAAAAATCCATGTAAATCCGTGCGCATCTGTGGCTGATAGTCCAAAATGAAAAAAGCGGATGTGAATTAACACATCCGCTCTTTAATTTTAAGCGCCTTGGGAGGCGAGTTTTTCCAGTTTTGCTTTTCGTTTGCGAGCTTTTTTTGCTTTCCGTTTTTCCGCAGCGCGCTCCAGGCTGGCGTAAATGACGGGTACGATGATCAAAGTTAATATCGTAGCAACCGTCAATCCGCCCATCACCGAACGTGCCATGGGAGCCCAGGATTCTCCACTTTCACCCAACCCTAATGCCATAGGCAGCATGGCGAGAATGGTAGTGGAGGCAGTCATCAACACCGGGCGCATACGGACGCGGCCGGCTTCGACAATGGCTTCAAACAGTTCCATACCGCGGTCCCGCAATTGATTAATATAATCAACCAGCACAATTCCATTGTTCACCACAATTCCCACCAGCATCACAATACCGACCAGCGCCATGACGCTGAGTGTAGTTCCGGTGAGGAACAGTCCGAACACCACACCAATCAATGCCAACGGAATGGTAAAAATAATGATGAACGGATCGACCAGCGATTCAAATTGCGATGCCATCACCATGTAAACCAAAATGATGGCCACAACAAACGCAATGCCAAGGTACATAAATGATTCCATCATGTCTTCGGCTGTACCGCTAATTTCGTAGCGATAGTCATTCGGAAGGGGCGTATTTCTCAGAATATCGTTAACTTGGCCGGTAATGGCACCAAGTTGACTGTTATTCTCGATATCCACATTAATGCTGACATAACGCTCCTGATCCTCGCGCGTGATTTCTTGGGGCGATTTTTCATAGTCAATCGTCGCAATGGCGCGCAATGGAATCTGTCGGCCTGTTGGCGTCATAACGAGAATATTTTCGATGTCTTCTTTGCTTTTGCGCGAATCTTTGGCCAATTGTACGCGCACATCATACTCATCGCCGGCTTCGCGATAGCGGGTAACCACGCTGCCAAGAATGCTGGTGCTAACGGTTTGGCCGACCTGAGCAGTGCTCAAACCCAAATCCGCTATGCGCTCCCGATCCAGATTGACGCGCAATTCGGGGCGGGATTCTTTCAAGCTGGTTTCCGTGTGGATCACACCTTCGATCTGTTTTATTTTTTCCTCGATCTCATTCGCCAAGGCCTCGGCAACCTGAAGATCGTGTCCGATAACCATAACCACAATATCGCCAGCGCTGCCCATCATGGCTTCGGCACCGCGGTCGGTAAAGGTGATTGTGGCATCAGGAATTTTCGAAAACTTTTCGCGCAATGCGGCTTTGATATCATCCTCATCCCGACTGCGTTCGGTCAGACTTTTCAGTCGAACATTGATATCGCCTTCAGCCGCTGAGCGCGAAGAAAAAAAGGCTAAAATGCCTTCACCTTGCCCGAATGAGGAATAGGTATATTCACCTTCCGGTACCTCTTTATCCAAAATGGCGTTGATCTCGCGCATGGTGCCTTCCATCTGATCCAGGCTGATGCCCGGCGACCGATCCACGGAAATGGCCAGGAAACCGTCATCGCCTTCCGGCATAAATTCACCGCCCAAGGATCCAATCATCAAAAGAGAAACCAAAAACAAACCCACTGTTGAGAACAGAACCGTCTTGCGGTGGCGCAATGACCATTCCAGCCGTTTTGCATAATCATCTCTCAAACGGTCAATGCTTTTACCAAGCGAATTGCCCAGTTTTTTTAAACGCTTTTTTGAATCGATGCCATTTGACACTTTTAAAAATCGTGACGATAGCAGCGGAATGAGCGTAAGCGCCACGATAAGCGATACGGCCAATGAGAAACAAATGGTGATGACCATTTCTCTAAACATTTGCCCAGCCAATCCCGGTACAAACAGAACCGGCAAAAACACCGACAAGGTGGTCAATGTTGATGCGGTGATAGCCATGGCAACTTCGCCGGTGCCTTTGTTGGCGGCATCATTCGGCTTTTCACCGCGCTCGCGGAAGCGGAAAATGCTTTCTACCACCACAATCGAGTTATCCACCAACAAGCCTACGGCCAGCGCCAAACCTGCCATCGAGATGACGTTGAGCGTTAATCCCGCCTGATCCATCACTGCAAACGTTACAACAATCGAAATCGGTATAGACAGTGCCACAATGAAGGAGGTGCGGAAATTTCGCAAAAAGAACAACAGCACCAAAAACGCCAACAGGATCGCCTGAATCGCCGTGTTGCCCAGGTTGGACATGGAGCGTTCGATAAAGGTGGACGAATCGTAGAACAGTTCCAGCGACACACCTTTGGGGAGCTCTTGTTCAATTTTCGGAACCGCTTTCATTACATCGCGACAGACTTGCACGGTATTGGCATCGGATTGCCGTTGCACCCACAGCATCACGGAGGGCTGGCCGTTCGACCAAATGCGCTGACGCTCTTCTTTGAATCCATCCTGAACGGTCGCAATATCTTTCATCAGGATGTTGACGCCGTTCATGGCCATAATGCTGGTGTTTTCGATTTCCTCCACGCTGGCGTATTCGCCCGAGGTTTGGATCGAAAATTCCTGGCGTTCGTTTTCAATATAGCCGGAGGGCAGTTGCAAATTGTTCATTTGCAACGCCTGCGTTACTTGCTGGATGGACAAATTATAAGCCCGCAGGCGCAATGGGTCGACCAAAATTTTAATTTCGCGCGCCATACCTCCGGAAGTGGCTGCCGAGGCTACGCCGGGAATACGTTCCAGCCGCGGCTCAATTTCGTGTTCCGAGATTTTTCGCAGCTCGGCCGGGCCGTGCACATCCGATGTCACCGAAAAATATATGATGGGCGACATGGATACGTCAAACGCAAACACCAGCGGCTCGGACACGTCTTCGGGCAAAATGTCGCGCACCCACTCCAAAGCATTGCGAACATCAATTTCGGCCTGGTTCATATCAGTTCCCCACTCGAACTCCAGGCTGACCAACGAGAGTCCCTGAGCCGATTGTGAAGTGATTTTTTTCACATTTTCAACAATAGCCACGGTCTCCTCAATGGGACGTGTGACTACAGTTTCCATATCAAATGGTCCAACGCCGGTGTATTGGGTAATCAAGGCGATCACCGGGAATTCAAGCTTGGGATACAAATCCAGCTTGAGGCGGCCCAGAGAAAACAGGCCGAATCCCACCGCGATGAGGTAAATCATCGCAAAGGTGACGCCTCGTCGTACGGCTGTTTCAGTGATTTTCATAAGACATTCTCCTTTTGGATAATCGCAACGGCTACACTATCTCGGAGATTGTTTTGACCTTCGATAACCAGCGTATCGCCTACAGCCACGCCGCCATCAACTGCGATGTTCATGTGGTTCACGTAATTCACTTTGAGCTCGCGCTGCAGGGCTTGGCCGTTATCTACAACATAGACCATGTATTTTCGTACGACTTCATCGCGACCCGCCACGCGTTTCAGCGAGGTGTTTTCAATTGTGGCAAACCGCGGGATGGCAATGACGTCTTCCAACACGCCGGTAATGACCGTGACGTTGGCAAACATACCCGGTTTCAGCAAGTCATTTTTGTTGTCGACCAACACTTCAACCGAAGCCATACGAGTCATGGGATCGAGAATGGGGCTAATTTCCGTAACCGTGCCTTCAAAAATGCGGTCCGGATAACTTTTTACCGTAACCTTGGCCGTTTGGCCCAGTTTGATTTTGCCCAGGTCAATTTCGGTCACGTCAAACGTGATTATAACCCGATCTTTTTGCACAATTTCAACCAGCGGTATGCCGGGAGAAGCCATGTCGCCAACTTCCATATATCGCTTGCCAATGATGCCGCTGATGGGAGCCGTAATGGTCGCATCGTCGTACTGACTGGCGGCGCCGCCCAAACCGGCTTCGGCCTGGCGGACTTGGGCTTGAATGGCCTTGTACTGTGTTGCAATGGTTTCAAATTGTTGTTTGCTCATGGCGCCCTCGTTGTAGAGGCGCTCTGCGCGGTCGTATTCTACTTGCAGATTGGATTCCTGGGCACGAAGCGCATTCAGCCCGGCCTCGGCCTGGTTCATTCCTTCGCGGATGGCTGTTGCATAAATTTTAGCAAGGGGTTGCCCTTTTTTTACAGCATCGCCATCGTCTACATAAAACTCCTCAATACGATCGGGAATTTTTGAAAAGACTTTGATCGCGATTTCAGCCTGGATATCACCCTGGTAGGTGAGAGACTGTTCAACATTGCCCCGTTGCACGGTTGAAACGGTTACCGGGATTTTTGTTTCTTCTTCAGCGTCACTGGTTGCTTGACCGCAGCCGACCAACATGGCAAACGCTGTCAACAAAAGTAACGAAACACCAAATCGTTTCATTTTTTCCACTCCTGATTTGTCAAATTAAATGATTTCAGTTAAGCGACCGGTGGCTTTGCGCAAAGCGTACCGGGCGAGTTGATATTCATAAAGTGAAGATAAATAATTCATCCGGGCACTGGTTAATCCGAGCTGGGCTGTAAACACATCGAGCTGAGTGTTGGTGCCCTCTTCGTACATCATAGCAGCCAGCCGATAGGTTTCCTCTGCCAGGTCCACATTTTCATCAGCCGCGTCAAATTTTTCCTGCGCTTCAACGAATGCGTTGTATGCGGCTTCGACTTCGGCATTGACGCCATCGGATACCTGCTTTTGTGTATCCTGCATCATGCGAAAGTCGAGTTTGGCTTTTTGGTACTGCTTGTTGTGCTTTAATCCTGTGAACAGCGGCAATTGCACACTCACGGTGGAGGTGAAGCCACGACTGTAATCCACACCGCCAATTTTCCACTCGTTGGTCATGCCGAGGTATGAATAGTCTGTGGTAAAGAACAGTTTCGGCAAAAAGTTGCTACGCGCCATGGCTATGCCCTGTTTGGCAATGGCTTTTTGTTCTTGCAAGGCCTGTACCTCTGGTCGCTGTTGCAATGCCATTTTTTGATATTCGGGAATGCTCATTGTGGTAAAATCGTCCTCTTCATACAAAAGTTCTCCATCCACCTCAATGATCGTATCCATGGGCAACGCCAGAACCATTTTTAACCGCGTGAGCGCGGTTTTGTACTGATTGCGAGCCGAAATGGCATCCGGCTTGGTGTTGGCCACATTCACTTCGGCGCGCATTAAATCAAATTTGGATGCGGCGCCGGCTTTGTATTTTTTGCGCACCATCGCCAGGTTTTCCTCGGATTGTTGCAGCGCCTCTTCCTGAACTTTGACCACTTCTTTTGCTACCAGGCAGCCGTAAAACGCGCTGGCCGTGTTATAGAAAAGTTGCTGTTTGGTCTGTTCCAAATTGAGCTCTGCTGCACGCGCACCGGCGCTGGCCATGCGGATGCCAGCCACTCCGGCACCGCCCAAAAACAGCGGTTGTTGCAGGTTCGCGCCCAGGGTAATGGTGTTTTCCAAGCCAAAGGACAAGCTGACAAAATCCGGCATCTGATCCACACCCGGAAACCCTGGCGGAAACATGGGCTTTAAAAAGTTGGGAATCGTACTGGTCTGAATTTCCCAGGCATGTTGATAGGCCGCTGTTGAATTGATTTGCGGCAAAATCGTTGAATACGATTCTCCAACAGAGGCTTTGGCCTTTTTAACCTCTTTTCGCGCAATTTGGTAGGATGGATTATTTTCAAATGCCAGCTCAACGCTTCTATCGAGCGTGAGTGTCATTTTATCTTGCGCATTTAATGTGGATATTAGGAAAAGAGAAACAATCCCGAATATCCCAATTTTTTTCTGCAACATCTTTTCCTCCAAAACAGGTGGTAATTTTTACTCGTTTAGTCCTTTAAATAGAATTTCAATAATATCCTCTGCCAGTGCATTGGAGAGCATGATTTCCTCGGTGGCCAATTGCTGCCAAATAAAGTGTTGTATGGCGCCGCCGATGATGCTCGCTGCCAACTCCGGTTTTGCGCTGGCGCCAAATTCTCCGGAATCCACACCCTCCTGGATCATTTTAGCCAATACGCGGCCACGTTTGTGAGCCTGAATTCGGCATTGCTCAATGATGGAGGCCTCTGGCGTGGAGATTGACATGTTTAAAAAGAATTTGATAAAATCACGGTTTTTTTGTGTCTCGCTAAAAAACTTTTTTGTCATTAGCACCAGTTTTTCTTTGACCGGAATGTGCAGGTCGGCAATTTTGTCAATGGCATCATACATGTCCGAGATGCTGGCATCCACAAGCTCTCGAAAAATGCCTTCTTTGCTGCCAAAATAATAATAGATCGTCGGTTTGGATACATCCGATTGTTCGGAAATCTCGCGCATGGATACACCGTTAAATCCTTTTTCTGCGAATAATCGCGCGGCAGTGGCAAAAATCGTTTGCTTGGTCTCGCTGGTAATGTGCTCTTGTGTTTCAATTGCCATGTGATACTCTTTTCATTTGGTCTACTTACCGTTCGGTAAATTAAAATTGTTCCATAAAACGAAAGGAGATGAAAAAAGTTTCAATTTACTTACCGGTAGGTAAACTTGCTGCGCTCTTAAACGGTCAAGGAAAACATAGGTTACATTAAGTTTGTGTTAACTCTCCCCGAAATTTTCTAATTTGAATAGTTACGTCAGATAACGAATAAAGATTCAAAAAAACGCAACAAATACTCGATTTTTGATATTTTTATGCACCCTGTCTTCAATCCAATTAATTGATGGGCAAAAAATGGTTTGAAACATATTTAAAATTTTACAGATTGCGGCTTTGCCCAAATTCCTTTTTTATTATTGTTAATTACTTGCGCAGAGCAGCTTTGGAAAACATATAATCCGGAATGGGTTCGTTAAATTGTATGAATTCCAGAATAAAATCCGTGCCCTTGCCGTTCTGGAGTTGGTCCTTAAATGTTACCGAGGTGGCCACCCAGCGGTTGTCCATACGCTCCATGTTGTTGACGCGCATGGTTTTTAATAATTTTCCGCTTTTGGCGTATCGTTCTTCCTTTAATACCACATAACGCTCTTGATCCACCCAAATTTTGCGTGAATGATAGGCAATGTCCGCGGATTTTGCCGTGAGTTCTAAAATCCAGCACGGCCGATTCAGCAAAGTGTCTTCTCCAACCACTTGCGCGGTGTACAAATTGGCCAATTCCGGATCTTCCATCATATCCTCATACGACAAATCCGAGCCCATAACCGATTGCCGCAACATGTGTCCCGAAATGCGAATGGTGCGGTCGGTTTGCGGTGAATACGTCCACAATTGGTCGCCCAGTTTAAGCATTTTGGTGCCGGCTTCTCGGGGTGGCGCCAAATATTCGGTAAAGGATTGTTCGACACCCTCAATATAGGATTTGGAGACAATGGTGCGCGTGTTTCTGCGTCCGTGCACCACCATTTTTGAGGTAAGGATTTTGGTTTCCGAGGTCATATTATCGTCAATGCGCTCCAGGATTTCTTCGCCTCTGGGTTGAGCATTCAAGGGGAAAGCCGCAAAAATTAACGTTATTAAGAGCAGCGCAGACAAAGTCGCAGAGCCGCCAAGTTGATGCCAAGCTTTTGTTTTACTCTTTGCGAATCCTCTGCGTTTTTGTGCCTTTGCGTGATTTTTATTCTTGATATTTTTCATCTCTATACCTCAAGTTCCTTAAACAGTTGAGCAGTTTCTCGTTTATAAATGCCAATGCCGGAAATCGACGTGCCGAGCAGCGGCGCAAAAATACCGGGGATCAGACCAATATAAAAACACGACGGCACAATCTGCGCGCGCATGACATTCGACATCATCATAGTCGAGTTTTGCATAGACGTGGATATATCGATACCATGAACTTGCATATAATAAGTTGCACCCAATCCGAATATGGTGCCCAAAAATGCGCCACCAATGCCGATGAGAATCGATTCTGCGATGAGCGAGCGATACACATGACTTTTTTCTTCTCCGACCGCCAGGCGCAAACCGATTTCGCCATAGCGTCGCAAACTACCCATCAAACCGGCATTCCATAACACAATAGCCATCACAAAAATAAAGATGGTGATTAAAATGCCGCTGAAATTGTCAAACATCATCACCATGCTTTTCAAGCCATGTTGTTCAACAAGGGGCAGCATTTGCAGGGCAAACTCATCATTCTGGTCTTGTTGTGCGGTGAATGCCGCGGACATATTTTCCGCTTTTTCATCGTGATACAATACATCCGGGAAAAAGCCCAGTATTTCGCCGGCTGCATTTTGCATGTCGAGCGCCCGCTGCACATCGGGCAAATTTGCGACAATGGTGCTGCGATCCATGGCAGTAATGCCAAATCGAATTGTGCCAGAGATGACAAAATTGTACATGGTCATGCTGCTGTACATCGTTGTACTCACCAGAGTGGCTGTATCGCCAACGGAGACATCTAATTGATTGGCCAGCAGCTCGCTAATTAATATTTCATTTGGTTCGGCTGGAATGCTGCCGCGAACCAATGCATCCTGCATTTCCATAATGTCCACATCTCGGCCGGAAGTCAGATTTAGCGCCAGTCCGGCAACAATGGTTTGCGCGCGAGTTTCTCCCAACGAATCCGGAATATCCAGCAGTCCGCCAAACTTGATGCGCGGGGACCAATACATTTCCGGGTAGGCCGATTGCAGTTTGTTTATCACACTATCGACGCCCAAAATGGCGAGGTCGTTGGGAATGAGGTCGCTTTCCTCGGCATAGGCGTTGGTCATCACCTTGACGTGGCCGGTTGAAAAGGCCGCATTGGACCAGAGAATATCGTTGCGTGCGCCGGCCAGCCAGCCATTCAAAAACACAACCAGCGCCGCGCCAGCGGTTACCGTGAGTAATGGAAACAGGCTGCGCGAGCGATCGCGCAAAATGCCTTTTAATAAAAAGTGTATCATGCTCGTTTTCCTCGTAATGCGTCCGTGGGTTTTAGTTTGGCGATGCGTCGCGTTGGCAAAAAGCTGACAATGGTGACGGTGACCAGCACAAGCAGCGCCGTACCCGCAATGAGGCCGCCGGTGTAGAGCGGGTAGATGGCTTCGCCGATGGCCATGCCAAAATCATCGCTGTAATCGGGCATGGGCCAGCCGTTTTTCGCCATCATCCACAAGAGCGGTGAGCCCCAGATGAGCGCAAAAATTGCCGCAAACAATCCGTGCAGCGCACCTTCCAGCGTAAACAGGCGAATGACCTGGGCGCGCGTCATGCCCAAGGCGATGAGCGTGCCTATTTCTTTTTGCCGCCGAAAAATAGAGAGCACCTGGGTGTCAAAAATGGCAAGCATGCCGAGAAACAAAAGTATGACGTACAAAACAGATGCGCCGGCGGTTTTTTGCTGAACCAGGGCTTTCATGTCGGCAAGTAAAACATCGTGGTTTTTAAATGACCAGCCGGTTGCATTGATCGTTTGGTCGACATTCTTTGCCGTGATTATGATTGTCGCTTCGTGTGGCATCGCCGCCATGTCCTGCAATATGTGTAAAGGAACCCAGATTTTTCCGGCATCCACATTGGGCACGGTAGTTCGCATAATGTGCTCGATTTCCACATCCGCGGCGTCGTAAGTGCCGTTGGCGTCGCGCCAGCGGATGGTTAACACGTCTCCAACTGTAAGCCGAGCATTTTTTGCCATTCGTGTGCCTATGAGTGCGGGAATGGCGTCGCTGTGCACGTCCAATTCCTGCGCCGGAATATTTATGACGTGCTGATCCGTGGGAATGCCTTGCAGCGTGGCTGGCAAAATGCGGCCGCTTGGGAACGATGTGGCCTGCACCATCAACACCGGAGCAGCCTGTCCCTGGTCGATGAGCTGCTGCAGCTCATCCGGAATCGGCGCATGACTCTCTTCCAATGTGAACGGATCATACGGATCGTAATTCTCCTGCCAATACTGTCCGCCGCCATAGTAGGTGTCGATCAGCGCATCAGACGCCTGTTCG
>CAYPZM010000023.1:0-25731 GCA_964414825.1 uncultured Cytophagia bacterium
CTCCATCACCATAAACGTGCCCGAACCATTAAACGCGATGCGAACTTCATATTGCAAAAATTTTACACCTTTGATAAACGGCCGCACGCGAAAATGGAATTCCGTGGGTTGGAACACAAAATCGGGTTGTAGCCGAAAAGAGAGGCCATTGACTTGACGCACGGTCTCCACCGCATCCCACACATTCGCGCTATCGACAAGCACTTTGTTCATGCCATCATCTTTTTGATACAAAAAGTAATTGCCATATTCGTCAATTTCGATTTTGTAGCGCGTTTCAACAGGATCGTGAGTCGTATAAAATTCGGAAAACACTTGATTAAAGCTGGAATATTGCGTATCGGAATTGGCCAAAGCCAAACCCAGCACAGCCGCCATATGTTCAGTGAACGACTCGCTACGGATTTCCGCTTGCACCTCGTCGTTAAAAAAGCTGGCCCGATCCGCTTCGATCTGCTTGGATTGAATAGTGACCTTGGATTTGTACATAGGAATTTGATTTTTGGCGCGAAAGTAAAAAGGAATGGCCATAAATGCTGCAAGAGACAAAATAATCCACTTGCGTTTCCATGCGCCTCGAATAAATTTGCCAATATCGAGTTGAGAGTTCTGCTGTTCGCCCGGCTGATCGAGCAATTCCAATTCATCTAATGCCATGGTTTTACCTACTTTCGTCGCCAATCGCATAATAAAGAAGGATTAAAGAAGCACCAAAATTGACATACCGCATTACCGAATTAAAGCTGATACGATTGACGCGAGGTGCTACTATTTCATCGCCGGATTCTATGCCGATTTCTGCCAGCGACGTTCCAACATACAGAGCGTCTTTAAAATTTTTGTACAAAATATCATCACGACGAATAATGTACATGTTATCCATCGCAAAACTGGAAGACATACCACCGGCCTTGGCAATTACATCCCATATGGATGAAGACGGATTAAAACGATACATTCCGGCTTGTCCAAACTCGCCTCTCAAGATCACTCGAATCATGGGTTCAACAATGATAGTCAAATTTTTGCCATATTTTTCAAACTTTTCATAGAGTACTTCCGTGGCTTGTTCAACGGTAAGCCCGACAATTTTTACTTTACCTAACGAACCGAGCAGAATATAGCCGTCGCCATTTATGATATACTCGGTATTGTGGAATCGGGACAGGATACGGTTACCATCCGGTGAAGAGTTATTATCAAAAATGAACAGAGCCAAACCGTCCGCCAAGCGAAATTTTAATTCATCCGCCGACAGCACAGTTGTTTGAAACAGGATAACCAGAACAAAAAGCAATTTTATCGATTTCATGTAATCCTCGCGCAAATCATGTTTTGCTTTATCGTGATCGATAGTATCGAAACCGTTTTGATTTGGTGTGCAAATTCAGCCGTTTGAGCGTGGAGCGTAGAACCCACAAGCTAATTTGGGTATATCCAAATCGTGGAGAAAACAGCATTTTTTTTATGCCAAAAAGCCCAAGCATTGGATTTTCCAAGACGATCTTTTTTATCTTTTCATTAAGGGGTAATTTTTTTTCGTCCACTTGGGCTGTTCGATGCGGCTTTGGTGTAGGAGCAGGAGTTGGTGGTTGTGCCGGAGCGGGTTTTTCCGCGACCACAGAATCCAGGTGCGGCAAAGTGCTTTCATAGCGCGGTGCAGGAGATTCCTGGGGTGTCGGACGTTTCTCACTTGCATACACGCTGCCATTTTGTGGAACCAGCACACCGCGGCAAAAGTCAAAATCACTAATCGCTTCTTCCAAATTGTCATACGACGTAATAATGCGATTAAATTCCAACATTTCAAAGACTTCATAAACCTCAGGGGACATTTGTGTAATTTTGAGATCGCCGCCCTGTTCTTGCAGACGTCGAATTTCTCCGACAAACACGCCCCACCCTGCGCTGCTTACATATTGCACAGCAGCCATATCCACAATGAGCTGCGCCCAGCCGTCATCAATGACTCGGCTTATTGTACGCTGCAACTCCGGGGAGGTATTGGTATCGATATATCCGGCGGCTTTAAGCACCACAATATCTTTTAATGTACCAACTTTGTATTCCTGTACAGAAAACCCTTCCATCCGTTCCTAACCGTTTAGTGTGTATACTACATGCTCAACTCACAAGCACAAGAGTTCATAGTAATTTGCAAAGTTGGTGCCACTGGCACGGGTTTAAAACATGCCAAGTGTACTCCTTGACAAAACGGACAAATAGAAAATGTTTGCGGGCTTGTTATTACGGTAATAACGGCAGGTTTTTTTTTGTAGGAAAGAAAACAATTGTAACAAATTGAAATTTTGCAAACGCCGGTGCCCTGTAACAATTAAAATGCCTAATTTGTCAAGACACGATACAAATATGTCCCAGGGTAATACAAAAAAAGATTCAGAACCTATTTTTTGCTGTCGATTTTTTGATACAACTTGACATAATTTTCAGCAGCCGATTGCCAGGAAAAATCCGCTTTCATGCCACGTTTTTGAATTTTTTTCCAGCTTTTTTCATCTTTAAACGTCTTGATGGCATTTTCAATAGCATTTAACATGGCATTGCTTTCATAGGCTTCAAAAACAAAGCCATTACCCTTGTCGGGATCATTGACAAAATCAACAATAGTATCGGCCAATCCTCCGGTATTTCGCACCACAGGCACGGTTCCATATCTCAAACTGTACATTTGATTCAGCCCACACGGCTCATAAAGGGACGGCATTAAAAATATATCGCTACCCGCTTCAATAAGATGAGCCATTTCCTCATCAAAAGTGAGAAAGGCTGCAACATTTTTGGGGAATTTTTTAGCAGCATCTTTAAGAAAGGTATGATATTTATTGTCACCTGTACCCAACACAACCAATTGGCACTGCAGGGAGATTATTTTGTCGAGCACCTCGGCAATCAAATCAAAACCTTTTTGATCGACCAGGCGTGACACAATGCCAATCACCGGTACGGATTCGTCAAACGGTAACTTGGATTGGGACAAGAGTTGTTTTTTATTTTCAACTTTTTTCTCCAACTCGGCCGCCGAATATGTTTCAGGAATGAGCTCGTCGGTTTCGGGATTCCAAATGCTATAGTCCACCCCATTCAAAATTCCAAAAATATTTTTCTTGCGCTCTTCCAGAACCTCTTGCAAACCTGCAGCGCGATCAGAATCTTGTTGAACTTCTTGAGCATAAGTCGGACTTACGGTAGAGATGGCATTCGCAGTCAACAATCCGGTTTTGAGGAAATTGACGCGATCATAAAGCTCGATCTGTTTGACAAGATCGGGTTCCTGATCGTCAATACCGATTTTCGGCAACACGGATTTATCAAAACTGCCTTGGTAGGCGAAATTATGCACAGACAAAAGCGTGGAGGTGTCTTTAAAAAACGGGTCGTCAGCATAATCATGCTTGAGCAGCCAAGGGATCATTGCTGTTTGCCAATCGTTACAATGGATGATTTGCGGCTGCCAGTGTAACAGTTTGATAGTTTCCAACACAGCCCGGCAGAACAGCATAAAACGCTCGGCATTGTCCGGATAATCTTTTCCGGTTTTGGGATCCACATAAAGGTCAGAACGGCCAAAATAGTGTTTATAATCTAAAAAATAGACTTGAACTTTCGAATCCGGAATAAAGGCGGATTTGGCGCAGGTAATATGTTCTGTTTCTCCCATAGTTACGGGGATTTTTTTTAAACGGATCACCTCGCGCAACACGTATTTGCGCTCGCTGATGGGTCCATATTTGGGCATAATTACGCGAACATCGTGCCCCAGCTCATGCAAAGCTTTGGGCAAAGAGCTTGAAACGTCCGCAAGTCCACCAGTTTTTGCAAATGGAGACACTTCAGAAGCGAGAAACAGAATCCTAACTTTATTTTTCATCGAATACCCTTAGTATACGTCCACAAAACGTTCAATAACCCCGAGCAGCATTATGGCTTGCATTATTTTTGAAACATCTAAATTTAGAAAAAAAAACGAGAAAACCAATAAAAAAAGGGTAACATCCTGAATGTTACCCTTTTGTTTGTCGTTTACATTTGGTTGAGAAAGGATTGTGCTCGTCCGGCATATTCGCTATCCGGATACTCGGCCAGCAGCTTGTCAAATTCGCGTTTGGCTCGATCATAATTACCAAGTTTCATATAACAGAGGCCCAGTTTGAGCTGTGCATCATCGAGCTTGTTAGAGGTCGGATAGGTGAATACTTTTTGAAATTCCAATGCAGCTTGATTGAAATTGCCAAGGCCATAATAGCATTCGCCTTTCCAGTATTGGCAATTATCAACAAGGGAATTGTTTTCACCGGTGGCTAACAGTTGATCGAAGGCTGTGATAGCTTCGCGATATCTTCGGCTATTATAGAGACGCAAAGCCTGATCGTAACGGGCTCTAAACGATGTACCAACGGTTGCGGGTGGGGTGTAGGTTTGAGCTTGTGGGCTGATTCGGGTTTTAGCCAAATCTTGCTCTCGAGCTTCTATAATCTGCTCTTTGCTTTCCAGTTCTTGCTCCAAATCCTGGAGTTGTTGCTCTTTTTCATTCACCTCGTCTTCAAGGCGCTGCAATTCCTGGTTGAGGTTGCTTGTGGGTTGCGGTGTAACAGAGGTTTCGGCGGGAGCTTCTTCGTCAGCCAATCCCAACAAGCGTAGCACTTCCTCTTCGTCTGATGCTGTAGCACCCTCTTCATCAGTCTCTTGTTCCCCCGGGTACAAATCGTCGTCCGCATAAGGTCCGGATTGTGTTGTACCTGCACATGAAATGAGAAAAGAGACAGAGATTAAAAGTACAAAGGCGACAAAGACAGATTTAATCCATAACTGATTTTTCATTTTCTCTTTCTCCTAAAAAGTTTGTTTCCTCATTACAATATAGGTGGATGCACCCCATCCTAAAAATGCCGCAATTCCAGCAACAATTCTCCAGCTCTTGCCATTGGGGTCCACCTCGACTTGAATTGGGCGCTTGGGTAAGCCAGAGTAGCCAATTCCTTTTAACTCATTGTCCACAGCAACAACACAATATTCAAGACCGGCACGATTAACATTATCTCCGCGGATGATAGCTTTGTAATAGACATCATCACTTTTTCGGAGCGGTGTCAGCTTCCAATCGGATTGGCCTTGTGTCCTGTAAAGCACAATAGCGGTACGCATCGGAACCTCAGAAGTGATGACCGCTTTGATAGCTAAATCTCGCCCCTCCTCAGCTCGAAATACGGGATAATGTACAACCTTGGGAGCATTTTGTTTTTCAACAATGCGGCCGTATTCCGGCTTGCCATCGTGATCAAGAATGCCATTACGATCTTCAGGGCGATACGGATCCAAATCTAAACTGCGAGGAATATTATCATTATCCAGATCATTTTGATCTTTGGTTTGAAAATAATAATTCATGCCCGCCCAAACCGAGGTAATGCCGTCATTCAAATCGCCATTATTGATTTGATCCAGCATATCCGTAGACGAATAGCGGAAATCAGCCCCAAACATCAGGCCCAATCCATTTTCAAAATTAAACTCGATACCGCCCGAGGCTTTGAAAACGAGAGAGGCTTCTTTTTGTTCTTTTCCGTTTAAAACAACGGTATTACCATCATAAGTCGATTCCCACCACATGCCACCAAATCCGATAGTGGCAAATGGGTTTACTGTGGTGAATGGTGAAAAATTGAATCGAAAATCGAGCTCCACCGGCAATATTGAAGTTTGAAACAAATTCGAATCTACAAAGGATGGATCAATTCGGATCGCATCGTCTTTGGTTGTTAAAATAGAATACGACACTTCAGTACCCACGGCAAAGTAAGGAATGGGGTAATAGGAGAGCACTACAGAGCCTGTTGGATTAAATCGTGCCGATTTCCAGTCCCCCTCTAGCTTGTTTGCACCTCCTTTAAGACCCACCCCAAATTTTGCATCTGATGCGAACAGCTTTTCGAATAAAATCGGTTGGAGGAAAAAGGAGACGAGGACCAAAACCCAGAACATCTTCTTCAAGTTGGTCTTCCTTTCTTTAACTCACCCATACAAATTAACAGTTTGAAGTTATTAAAGTTACACTTTAATGTCAAGTTATTTCGCCACAAGTCATTGAGCAACTAGGAATTTACACATCTTTATGAAGGAGCGTTCGACCGCTTGTTTATCTTTATATAACCAAAGATTAATAAAATAATTCCGAGCAAGACAAACAACAAGCTAATGCCTTGGTTCAAACTCAACCCTCGTGCTCCCCAGGCTAAAATCACCATACTGTCTTCGTAATAGCGGTAAATGTCAATGATAAAACGCGACAATCCATACAAAATAAAAAACAGGGCCAGCAAAAAGCCGTCAAATTTTTTCCAGCGTTCGGCAACCAATAAAGAGACAAAAATGATCAATCCATAAAAAGAGGAATAGAGCTGTGTTGGAACAAGCGGCAGGCCTGGAAATTGACTACCAGCAGCACTGTTTAGCGGAAAGGTGACACAAAGCGCGCTGTGCTCGTCGCATGGAAGGCCAAAACAGCAGCCATTCAAGTAGCATCCAATACGGGTGAGAAAAATGCCCAAGCCAACTGCCGGTACCATAATGTCGGCAATTTTGTAAAACGGCAGCTTTTTCGACTTTAAAAATATGAACGAGGCGATGAACGATAATATGACACCGCCTAAAACTGTCAAGCCGGCCAAACCGATTTGTCCGGTAGATTGAAACGGATTAATGGTATCCAACCAACGACCCTCAAACTCTTCCAAATGCGCCACCACATAAAGCAATCGTGAGCCGACAATGGCACTGATGATGATGAGTACCGATAAATCCATAATATGATTTGGGTTGACATTTTGCTTTTTCGCGCGGTGAATGGAAAGATAGATGCCAATCAAAAATGACAACGCCAGCATGAGGCCATAAGCGCGAATTTCCAGAGCGCCAATTTTAAACAATACAGGATGCAATATAGTCTCCTTTATTTGATCGTTTTATATTACCGGGAGGCAAGGTGATGTCAAAAGCCACGCCTTTTTTCCCATTCCAGCGCAAAATCCTGGGCGATCCCTTTTCAACAACCGCATAGGTAAAATCCATTCCCCAATATCCGGGATTGATATAAAAGCCATGCGCGCGTTGGTCGATTGCCGCCCAATGCGTGTGTCCCAAAACGGCAAAGTCATAACCCTCATCGATCTTGGAATAGGCAAATTCCCGATAGTCAATATCCATATAATCCGCCTGTCGGCGCTCGCCGGAATTGCGGCTGAGGTGCGAGCAGAACAGAGCGAATGGGATACCGATATCGGGATGAATAAGACGATACAAAAAAATATTCACCTTGTTGCGCAGAATCTTTTTCAATAGACGATACCCATGATCATTTTTTAAAAGCCCATCGCCATGGCGGATGTATATTCGTTTCCTATGATGCTCAATCACAAAGTCATCAGGATGAATGTGCAATCCAATTTCCTGAGAAATAAACGAATTGAGCCAAAAGTCGTGATTGCCGGCCATGTAATGAATCGGCTGCTGTTGCGCCAAATTTGCCAATTGCCCTAAGATTTGGAAATGCAGCTTTGGCACCACGGTTTTATACTCGAACCAAAAATCGAACAGGTCCCCCACGATCACCAAGTCCGCATTTTCTTTTTCAACAAAGTGTAAAAAAGAAATCAACCGTTCTTTTTTAAGCGTCTCCTGCTCTGCGGAATGGCCACCCAAATGGATATCGGAAATAAAATAAAGTTTATCCTTTTCTAATCTCATAATGATCGTGAAAATAGGCAAAAAGCAAGAGAAAAGCAATATTGAGAATAGTTATAAATTGGAAGAGATTGAATTACAACGGCCCAGGCTGATCCCTGCTTGTCAAAAAAGTACACAAACACGAATCCCGTTCAACTAGCGCACAAACTATATAAATTCAAATTTATGTGTGCATTTGGTAAATCCGTGTCTAGGCGTGTGAATGTATTTAAAAGCTGAATTGTTCCGAAAAAAAATTCCATCGCGGCAAATAGGATCATTTGAAAAATAAATTAAAATGCTATTTTATCTATTCGAATAACGGGAGCTGCAAATGATCTATCACGCAAATGCAAAAATAAACATCGGGCTGCGCATTGTATGCAAGCGCCCGGATGGGTATCACGAACTGGAAACATTTTTTCAGGAAATCAATCTTTCCGACACGTTGGATATTACAACAAATCCGGACAATCATTTTGTTATAACAAGCGACGATGATATTCCGAACGACGAATCGAATTTGGCGATGCGGGCAGCTCGACTGCTAAAATCGCATGTGGGTATAAAAGATGTTGGATGTCGTTTAAACCTAACAAAGCGCATACCTGTCGGCGCCGGATTGGGCGGCGGCAGCAGCAATGCGGCGACTACCCTTTGCGCGCTTAATGAACAGTGGCAGTGCCAATTGGATAAAAATCAGCTTGAAGTTTTGGGCAAGCAACTGGGGGCAGACGTACCGTTTTTCATTCGCGGTGGCTTGGCACTTGGTCAGGGAACCGGCGATCGGCTCACGCGTGTGTCTCAAAAGGTGCTCTTTTGGGGACTTTTGGTGTTTCCACCGGTCTCCATTTCAACAGCAGATGTGTATCAAAGCTTGAATTTGAGCTTGACAAATAGAGAGAAAATAACTAAATTTGCTGACTTTATTTCCAGGTACACGGACACCTCAGCCTGGAAAACAGTTCTGTATAACGATTTGGAGTCGGTGGTTTTTGAACGACATCCCTATTTCCAAAACATTATACAGGTATTATACGACAACGGCGCATTTTTCGCCAGTATGTCGGGAAGCGGATCGGCACTGTTTGGGTTGTTTAATACATACAGCGCTGCCCAAGCAGTACAACGTCAACTGGAACCCTATAGGACGTTTTTATTCGAACCCGTTTACAGGTAAATTTGGGGCGTCGGCAAGCGGCAAGCCTCTGGGTTTTGGACCCAGCATTCGGAGGTTCGAATCCTCCCGCCCCAGCGGATGATTTACAAGGAAATGACGAAAGTCGCTAGATTTTCGTCATTTTTTTCGTAACGCAATCAAAAAAGACAAACAAGTGATGGTCCATGACTGACGCGGCGTTTAACGGAGAAGCAAAAATATTTTGCGGTCGATCGAATCCTCATCTTGCGGAGCAAATCGCCCACAAACTCAATCAGCCGTTAGGAAAGGTGATTACGAAAAATTTTTCCGACGGTGAAATTTGGGTCAAGTACGAGGAGAATATTCGGGGCACGGATGCGTTCGTCATCCAGTCCACCAATGCACCCGCAGAAAACTTGATGGAAATGCTGATAATGCTGGATGCAGCGCGGCGAGCTTCGGCACGCCGCATTACAGCGGTGATTCCCTATTTTGGCTATGCCCGGCAAGATAGAAAGGACCAGCCGCGCGTATCCATCACCGCCAAACTGGCCGCCAATTTGATTGCCAAAGCCGGAGCCAATCGCGTTTTGACTCTGGACTTGCATGCACCGCAAATTCAAGGTTTTTTTGATATTCCGTTCGACCACTTGTATGGCGCTTCGGTGTTTATCAACCACATCAAAAACATGAACATCAAAGACCTGGTTGTCGTGTCGCCCGATATTGGCGGCGTCCATTTGGCACGCGCTTATGCCGGTCGTTTGAACACCGAATTGGCGCTGCTTAACAAAAAACGCGTGGAACATAATGTTGCGGCTGTAACCGAATTTATTGGAAATGTTCAAGATAAAAACGTTCTGGTTGTGGATGATTTGGTGGATACCGCCGGAACGCTTGTAAAAGGCGTTCAGGTCTTGAAAGATAAAGGCGCTAAAAATATTTATGCGGCGTGTACTCATCCGGTACTGTCCGGTAATGCGATAGAAAAAATCGAAAATTCTCCGCTTACCAAAATCTTTTTTTCGGACTCGATTCAGTTGCCACCTGACTTCAAGTCCACCAAAATTGAAATTTTAAGCTTGGCATCACTTTTTTCCGATGCTATTCTACGAATTCATTGTGAAAAGTCCATTTCAGATTTGTTTCCGCAAAAAAATGGACCCATGCACTAGGTTGCTATTGACTTTTTAACTGGAGATAGACGATGGCGGAATTGCACTTGAATATCAATACCCGCGATGAAAAAGGCAGTAATGCTGTGAGAAAATTGCGTCGCGAGGACAAAATTCCAGGAATCTTTTATCATCACGGAACCGAAAACATCCCATTTTATGTGGATCGCAAAGAGCTGCATAATGTCTGGGGTCACGAGTCATCGCTACTGGATGTTACGTTTGACGGCAAAGATAACAAAAAATGCATCATTCGTGATATTCAGTTTGACCCGATTAAAGGTCGGCCTATCCACATCGATCTGCTCGGCATCAAAATGACTGAAAAGATTACCGTGAGTGTCCCCATTGAACTGGTGGGTACATCTACCGGAGTCAAAAATTCGGGTGGCATTTTGCAGCAAATATTGCGCGAAATCCAACTTGAATGTTTGCCGTCCGATATTCCGGAAAATATCGAAATTGATGTTTCGGACCTGGATATTGGCGACAACTTGCAAGTCTCCGATTTGGTGGCCGAAAAAGTAGAAATTCTTGATGATCCGGATTCCATCGTTGCGACCGTGACCGCACCTCGCCTCGTGGTCGAGGAAGAAGAAGAAGAAGGTCTCGAAGAGGAAGAAGCTGCTGAGCCCGAAGTGGTTTCGCAACGTTCCGAAGAGGAAGAAGATTAATTTAGCACTGTTTCGTTTTTGCCATGACCGATAAATACATGATCGTTGGCCTGGGAAATCCGGGCTTGCGCTATAAATATACGCGGCATAACATCGGTTTTATGGTGGTGGAACGATTTGCAGCGCAGTTTGGCGCGCGACTCAAAAAAGGTCGTGGCGCCTATGAGCACGCTCTGTTAAAGCACGGCGAGAACAGCGTCATTCTCCTCAAGCCACAAACGTTTATGAACAACAGTGGTTTTGCCGTGGCTGATGCGGTCAACTATTTTAACGTCGATATTAACCGCATTTTAGTAATAGTGGATGAAATCGAGTTACCGTTTGGCCAGTTACGATTGCGGCGTCAAGGAAGCTCCGCTGGTCACAATGGGCTCAACTCGATCATTCAACACTTGAATACAAAGTTGTTTGCTCGTTTGCGCATCGGCATTGGGACTGAATACGCAAAGAAGGACATGGTCAGCTTTGTCCTGTCCAACTTTACCAGAAATGAGCAAAAAGAACTCGATCCGATCTTGGATGCTTCGGTAAACGCGATAGAACTCTATTTGGAACGCGGTATCGATTCCGCCATGAACATGGTCAACGCATCGTGATGGCCGAATGTCGATTCTTTTTTTACTCCTTTTATGGACCTCCGTCTCTTTGCCTGCCAATTTGAGCATTTCGCTGAATAAACATTTTGATATGTTTGTTAAAAACACTTATTTTCAATTACCTGAGAAACGGAGGACACTTTGCACAAGTACGAAACCATTTTTGTCATTGACTCGCTGCTAAAAAGTGATGATATTGACAACATCATCAACAAATATGAACGCTTTATTTCGGCCAACGGCGGCCAAATTGAAACGGTAGAGCGTTGGGGAAAAAAACGACTGGCCTATGAAATTAAAAAGCGCCAGTACGGTTTTTATGTTCTCATCCGGTTTGATGGCCCCCCCACCATGATCAAACCTTTGGAGCGCGAATATCGTCTGAACGAATCGTTGCTGCGCTATAAAACATTACATGTACCAGCGATTGTACTGAAAAACCTGCCACCCCAAGCAGAAATGGAAGAAAAACCAGAGCCTGCTGTGGAGGAATCCAAAAAGGCCCCAGAAACCGTGGCCAAAGAAGAAACTCCGGAAACCAAAACTGAGGCGGAAGAAGAACCCAAACCGGAATCCGAAACCACAGAAGAAGAACCTAAACCGGAATCCGAAACCGCGGAAGAAGAACCTAAACCGGAATTCGCGGAAGAAGGTGCTCCGGAAACGTCAGAAAATGAAACAGAGGAAAACAAGACAGAAGGATAAAATTGCTACCCCCTTGTTTTCCTGATGCGCTCTCCGGCTCGTTCCGGAGGTTAGGAGTAAAACTATGCCAGAATTAAAAATGCCAGACATAAACAGCGTTCTCATTGCCGGCAATGTGACCAGCGAGCCTACCATGCGCAAAACCAGCAACAGCACGCCAGTAGTCAACTTTTTCATTGCCTCGCATCGGAAATATCGTGATAATTCCGGCATCTGGCGCGAGAACATTTGTCACGTGGGAGTTGTGGCATGGCACAAATTGGCAGAAACCTGCCACAATGTAGTTAAAGTGGGCAGCTCAATCCTCATTGATGGCGAGCTGACCAGCCGTACATGGAAAGCGGACGACAGCTCGTCCAAAACCGTAGTCGAAATTCGAGCTCGTCGTATTCAATTTTTGGAACATGGCTTGACCAAAGAACTTGAGAACGTGAATGGCACCGAAGAATCAGCCGAAAGCTCCGAAAAATCGATCGATGCCAAAGATACCGACATTACTAAGGTTGAGCCAACTGAATATGATTTTGGATATCAAAATCTAAAGATCTAAAGGAAAATCGAAAGGTCAAACATTATGCTCAAGAAAAAACGAATCTGCCGCTTTTGTGAGGAAGGCGTTAATTATATCGACTATAAAGATGACAAACGCTTGACGCGGTTCACGACCGAACAGGGAAAAATCATTCCCCGTCGTACCAGCGGCACTTGTGCCAAACATCAGCGTCAATTGGTTCGAGCCATAAAAATTGCGCGCGAATTGGCACTAATCCCCTATATTTCCGATATGGCTAAATAATTTTTTATAGGATACGAGCAATGAAAATAATTCTGAAACAAGACGTCGATAAATTGGGTTCTGCTGGAGAGATTGTTGAGGCCAAACCCGGATATGCTCGCAATTACCTCATCCCTCAAGGCATGGCAGTGCTCGCCAGCAAAGCCAATATGAAGATTTATGAACAAGAACGTGCTGCCGTAGATCGCCGGCGCCAGCAGGAAATTCAAGAAGCCAAAGAATTGGCTGAAAAATTAAACAACGTTTCTCTCACTGCAACCGTACAGGTGGGTGAAGAAGACAAAGTATTCGGCGCGGTGACCAATCAAACGATTGCCGAATTATTGCAAGAAAAAGGTTATGATATCGATCGCAGGCGCATACTTTTGGAAGAGCCCCTTAAATCTCTGGGCGTGTTTGAAGTTCCTATCAAACTGCACAGCGAGGTAGAAGCTCTTGTCAAAGTGTGGATCGTCAGAGAATAAGCACCTCTTCTACCGCGGGACCGTAGAATATTATGTTTTTTTGGACATTATTGTTTGCCCATGTAATTGGGGATTTTCCGTTGCAGACCGACGCCATTTATCGGGTTAAAACGAAATATTGGTGGGGCGTGGTTCCGCACGTCCTGATCTGTACGGTTATGAATATTCTTGTGCTGGTCCCGTTTCTAAATACTAAAAATGCCTGGTGGGGCATTGCGTTTTTGGGTGTGATTCATATTGTGTTGGATCGCACTAAAATATCGGTTTCGGAAAAAATTGCTCGCGACAATTTTTTTCAATTTTTTCTGGATCAACTCTTGCACGTTTTGTCCATTTGGTTAGCAGCACTCTGGTTAAGCAACACCATTGATGTCAATTCATACGAATTGACCGGTTTTTTCACCAACCGCGCTCTGGTCATTCAAACCACTGCTCTCATTTTTGCGGCTTTTGGCGGTGTGCCCATTATTTTTTATGCACAAAAATTTTGGGCGCTGGAGGTGAAAAAACAAAAAAACACTGTCGTTTATCCACCGTTGTTAAAGAGAGTAACAGGTTATTTTGAACGATTTTTGGCAACATTGGGGATTATTTGGGGCGGATGGTGGCTCCTACTGCCTATAGTCGCGTTTTTGCCACGACTTGTATTAAACTGGCAAGAATCGGATCGAGAGCAAATATTTGTGGGATCGGTCACGGGGCTCATTGTCAGCATTGTTTGTGGTGTAATAGCTGTTTTGTTGACATAATCAGTGCAAAAAATTAATTGACTTTAATTCGTTTTTGCCTTATTTTCAATAATAACAATATTAAAGGCAAATCGGATATAACTACCTGACACGACATACAAGTTAGGAAGAAAATATGGAAAAAACCTATCCCGAATGTTTGAAATGCAAAGTTGGCGTGCTCATTCCGTTGTCCGATTATGGTCGCGAGGGTTCCTCCATTCGATACAAAGCATGGGTTTGCACCAACCCGGAATGCGGTTTTAATATGCGAATCGATAATGGAGAAATCAGCCGAGGAAATGAAATTCGCAAAACCAACAAGTAGCGATTTATATTTTCCCATGTGCGAAGGGGTGGCACATTATCCACCCTTTTCTCTTTTTGTAAACAGGGCCTGATGATCGTAACACTGTGGTTCTCACTGTAGATAATATGTATGGTATTACACCGAAAAATTATCAAAAAGGAAACAAACTTTTGGGACCAACACAAAATAAAAATCGCTTCCACCCTTGTGGCGATGCTTGTCTGGTTCCTCGTTGTAACTGGTGACCAATACGAATATCGAACCACGATCCCAATTCAAATCAGTCCAACCAATACCGATTACATCATAACCTCTCCCATGCCGGAACGCGCCACCATTATTGTTTATGGATCGGGCAAACTCCTGTTCAGCTTTATGCTGTTTCGAGAAGGGAGAATGCGGCTCAATATCGACTGGGAATCTGGAAAACAGATCCTATTACCCAGCGAACAGGATATCTTTTTATCCGGAAACGCGGCCGACCTCAGCTTGCGTCGTCTCATTTCTCCGGATACAATTGAGCTGGTTATTGAAAAAAAGATCACCCGCCACGTGCCCGTACTCAACAACATCCAGCTAAAACCCGCGCCCGGCTACACGATAGTGGGTGATGTGGTGATTGAGCCCATTGCAGTTGACGTGCGTGGCCCCCAATCTGCTGTGGAGGCCATTGATTCGGTCTATACGCAATCCATTATGGTTGAAGATTTAAAATTCCCGTTTCGAAAAATATTTCCGCTCATCAAGCCTGCCAATGAACAGATCGAGCTTTTGACCAAAGAAGTGACTATTGCTGCAGATATCCAAAAATTGATGGAAAAAACCATTCAAGACGTGCCCGTAACCGTTCGCTATTTGCCGCAAAATTTCGACGCGATCGTTATTCCTTCGCAAATCTCGGTTACCATTCAAGGCGGTGCGGAAATTGTCCCGCAAATTCAGAAAAATGACATAGACGCATATATTGAATATCATGCCGAGCTAGATTCGGCGGGTCGGGAGTTTAGTGTCAATATTGACCCGATTGAAGGTATTGAATTCCGTAATATTGAACCCGATCGTATCAAAGTGAGTTTATTAACCCAAGATAATTATTAGACATTTAAATGATTGTACTAGGAATAGAAACATCGTGCGATGAAACCAGCGCTGCCGTGGTAGACGACAAGCGCATTTTATCGAACAGAATCACCACCCAAACCGTGCACGAGAAATATGGCGGTGTAGTGCCGGAATTTGCGTCGCGAGCGCACATTAAACAACTGGTGCCCATTATCAATATGGCGCTTGGCGAAGCTGAGATCGGTTTGAAGGATGTGGATGGACTGGCCGTGACATTGGGGCCGGGACTTGCCGGTTCCCTGCTCGTTGGTCTCTCGGTCGCAAAAGGACTTGCGCTTAGCTTGAACAAGCCATTTATCGGCATCAACCATCTCGAAGGCCATATTTTAGCCGTGGCAGGCGATGAACCGGACATCGACTATCCGCTCATCGCGTTGGTGGCTTCCGGCGGCCATTCGCTGCTGGTTTATGTAAAAGAGCCATTTTCGTATGAAATTATCGGCCAAACCATTGACGATGCCGCAGGCGAAGCGTTTGATAAAGTAGCGAAAATTCTTGGACTCGGGTATCCGGGCGGCCCGGTTATTGAAAAAGCAGCACAAACCGGCGATCCGCATGCCATAAATTTTCCGCGTGCCTTGTTGGATAAAGATAATCTCGATTTTAGTTTTAGCGGGCTAAAAACCGCGGTTTTATATTATGTGCGATCGCAACAAAAAGAGAACCAGGAGCTTGTCGTAGATAACATAACCGCCAGTTTTCAACAAGCTGTTGTGGATGTGTTGGTTGAAAAAACCTGGCGCGCCTTGCAACAATACCAGTGCCGCAATTTGGTACTGGCAGGCGGGGTGATTCGGAACTCTGTCCTGCGCGATGCGTTTGAAAAGATGTGTCTCTCGAATACTATTCGCGTGCAAATTCCGGCGCCGATCTTGTGCACGGACAACGCCGGAATGATCGCCCGCGCTGGGCACATGCGGCTCAGCAGAGGCGAATTCTCCCCGTTTGATCTCGATGTTGTGCCAAATCTTTCTCTGCACAACAGTTAAAACGCAGCACTCTAAATTTGCTATTTCAAACTTTATGAATACATTAATCGATCAATTTCACCTCAACACATCCGGACGGCTCGGGTTCCTCTTGCTGTCTATTCTGCTCGCCATTTTATTCACTCTGTTTATCTATCGGCGAACAAATCCTATTGTGTCCGGCATAACCCGCTCGCTACTCGTTTTTTTTCGCGTTGCCGCACTCGTATTTTTACTTTTTGTGATATTTGAAACATCGCTCTCCTTTGCTTACAAACGTAACCAGCCACCCTTATTGGCGGTGGCCGTCGACAATTCCGCGAGCATGACCATTTCGGACAATGACGGCAACCGAGCGCACGTTGTGGATTCGTTAATGCGGACTGATCTGTTTTCAGAGCTGAACAAGACGTTCACTATGAAATATTACACAATTTCCAATCAACTAGAATCCTTTGATATAAGTTCGGACTCGATGCGTTTTCTGGGCGATAAGAGCAATCTCCAATCCGGTCTGCAACAAATTAAAGCAGAGAATAGGATGGAGAACTTGAATTCGATTTTACTGATTTCCGATGGCAGCTACAACGCTGGCGGTAATCCGGTGCGCTCGGCAGAGCAGCTCGGTGTGCCTATCCACAGCATTGGCGTGGGATCGCCGCAGCCAATAACCGATATTGCGCTTACGGATGTGAAATCGAATCCATTTACATATGCGGGAGAAACGACGCCGATTTCCATCACCCTTCGCAATTCCGGCTACGACAAGCTGACATTTCCGAGTGAACTCACATCGCAGGGAAGTGTTGTGGCGCGCGAAACTGTGCAACTGCCGCCTTCGCCATCGGATGTGACGGTTACGTTAAATTATTCAGCGACCGATGTTGGCCGTCAAAAGCTGTTGGTGAACATTCCCATTCAACAAAATGAATATTCCAAGCAGAACAATCAAAAAACATTTTATATTGATGTGTTCAAATCCAAGCTCAACATTTTGATGATCAGCGGCAGCGTAACGCCGGATGTCGCTTTTTTTAAACGCCATTTGAGCACCGATCGTTATTCCATCACATCGCTTGTGCAAAAATCCGCCAATACGTTTTACGAACCGCTGCCCACCGACGACACGTTGAGCGATACGGATATCTTTATTTTTTATGATTTTCCCCGGGCGCAACATAACCCACAATTTTTGCAGCGTCTATCAGAAACTATTGCTTCCCGGAATCAAGCCTTTTTTTATATTTTGGGCAGAAACAGTTCGCTGACGGTTACGCAACAATGGTTCAACATTGTGCCGGTTCGGCGCGCAGCTTTGCTCAATTCCCCAATATTAGTATCGCCGGAGATTCCACCGGTCGGCATTTCGCATCCAATTTTGCAACTAGCTGAAACCCTCACGCAAACGCAAAGCCTCTGGAGCCGTGTTCCGCCGCTGTTTGCCTCGTTTTATATCCAAGAGTTGCAGCCGGGAACAGAAGTGATTGCATACGGACGACGTCAAAATGCAGCGGCTTCCGAAGTAATGCCGTTGTTGGCGCTCCACTCCAAAGGCGGACAAAAATCCGCCGCTTTTTTTGCGCATGATTTGTGGCGCTGGGATTTGATGATGCGCGGCTTTGATCGCGATGCGGATGTTTTAAACCACCTGCTCATCAACACCATTCGCTGGCTGGAAACCGACCGCTCGGACAATTTGGTGCGCGTGGATATGGAAAAGACCAATTATAATTTTGGCGAGCCGGTTGAGGTGTCGGTTGATGTATTTGATGATAACCTAAATGCTGTGGATGATGCCCAAGTTGATATTACGATAAAAGCGCAACCACCGCAAACCGTGATCGCCACACCAAACGGCGACGGAAATTACAGTGCCACAATGCAACCGTCTCAGCCCGGTGATTATGCAATGAACGTGACCGCCACCTGGCAGGGCCGCACTTTGGGCAGCGAGGATGCCCTATTTTCAGTGGGTGAATACAGTGCCGAGCTATCGGATTTGCAGGCACAGCACGTGGTATTAAAAGCGCTGGCGCAAACCACAGGTGGTACGTTTGTGCCAGCCGATTCTGCAGCACTTTTATTGACAAACATAAACGGCACTCCACGAACCATCACCGCCACAGTCGATCAGGCGTTGTGGAATAATAAATTCATTCTTTTCTTCATTCTTTTATTTTTGACTCTGGAGTGGTTTTTGCGCAAGCGTAAGGGAATGTTGTAGAAAAAATCGCCCAAGATCGTCCGGGATAAATATCCCGGACGGGCAATGGACTGGGACATTTGTCCCAGTGCGGCTTTAACCGCAATTTTTCTGATTGTTCCTCTATAAACCTAATCCAAATCCAATCCATACACATCACTCAAATCCACCGGCGGCATGGGGCCATCGAGTGGATTGGCATCTTTGACGTACCAGTCGTACCAGCGCAAATGGCGGTACAAATAATCGATGCGGCCCGGCTGTTTCGCGTTGCCGTGTCCTTCGCCGGGGTATTGTACGAGACGAACCGCGGGATGATCATTCATTTTTAATCGGCGATAAAACTCCAGGCTTTGGGACGGATGCACGCGCGGATCATCCGCGCCCCCGGCAATGAGCACCGCGGTTTTGCTTTGATGCGCGTAATAAATCGGACTGCGTTTCAAGCTAAAATCCCACATTTCCTCCAAAAGCTTGCCCGAATGCACATAGAGCTCTTCATACGGAATATCCGTGGTGCCGCGTTTGCTGATCAAATTACTTATGCCCACAAACATACACACCGCACGCACTTTTTCCGTATAAAAACTGGCAAACCAGGCCGAAGCAAATCCACCGTACGAACCGCCACCCAGACCAACGCGATCTTTATCGGCAATACCCTGCTCCACAAGGTAATCGATACCATCGGCAATGTCATCAAACTCGACTCCGGCAGCATCTTCGTAACCGGCAGCGGCAAACTCAACCCCGTAGCCGGTGCTGGCGCGATAATTTGGATAAAACACCACATAACCGCGGCCAGCCAGAACTTGCCCGGCAATGGAATAGCGCGTTGTGCGCGACCAACTGTTGCTAAAGTGCGATTCCGGCCCGCCATGCACGTTGACCACAAGAGGATATTGTCTTCCCGGCTGGTATTCAACCGGATAAATCAGCAGCCCCTCAATTTCCTGGCCGTCACTGGCCGGGTAACGAATGGCTTCCTGTAGGCCTAACGTTTTTTCAGCCATCCAGGGATTCAGATTACTGAGCTGCTTTAATCCGCTTTTAGGTTGCCAATAAAACGCCTCACCCGGAAGCGTGGCCGAGCTGCCATAAAAGACAAAATGCTGCGCATCAGGCGTCATAGCCATTCGCTCGATTACAATTTTTGTCTCTTCCGCATTGTAAATCACCTCGCGCTCGCCACCAGTTGCCGGAACCGTGCTCAACGTTGTCCATACGCCTTCGCCAGCGCGGTACAACACGCGGTCGTTTTTCTGCCAATCGACCCAATTGATGTGACCGCGGAAATTTTCCGGCGTCACATTAATCGGGTCGCCCCCTTGGACATCAATCACATAGGCCTGGCTGACCGCGTGATCTCTACGCTCCAGCGCTGCATTGTAGACCAGTCTGGAATCATCCGGCGAAAAGGCGAAATTTTCCAATTTACCCTCATTATATGTCAATTGACGCATATCCGCGCTCGCCACATCAACAATATAGATTTTTTTAAACATGTAGCTGTGATCCACCAAATTTAATGGCGAAATGGCCGCGGCGATTTGTGTGCCAACGTGGTTGAATTCAAAATCCCAAACACTTGCGCCTTTTGTCACTTGTCGCGTTTCCTCGGTATCCAAATTCACCACATACAGATTTCGATCTTTTAAATTTTCTTCAAAATAGATAAAATCGTAGCCCTTTTCTTCAAGCGTTTTCTCGCGTTCTGTTTTCGGAGTTTCAGCAACATAGGCAATGTGGCGGCTATCCGGGTGCCAGCGATATTCAGCAACATTCGATTTCGCATGCGTTAATTGAGACGCCTCGCCGCCTTTGAACGGGATTGCCCATACTTGCGTAAATTTGTTTTCGCCCCGCTTGTCTCGAAACGCGATTTGTGAGCCGTCCGGACTCCAGCGAATGGACGAAACGCTGACTTTGCCCGTGATAAACGAACGAATCTCACCCGTTTCGGTAGAGACCACAAACAGCTCGCGATAAGCGCTGCCCGGCTCGTCCTCAGCCGCTCGCGTGGAATACACGGTGTAGGCGATCCACTTGCCATCCGGACGGATATCGACCTCGTAGACATGTTTGGTGTTCAGCACGTCTGTTGGGGTAAATACACCTGCCCAGGCTGAGAGTTGCCAAATCAGAAAAAACAAAATCGCATAAAAAAATTTGTTACGCACAGTAGATCCTTTCAATTTGTTGATTAAACATAAATTTCAAAATGAGAGATTATGTGATGGCTTCGGTGTGACAAACTATTCAACTTGAAGTTCATTATCCGCTTTGGAAAAGCATTTATAAATATAAAAAATCGTCCTCTTGAGAACAAGAACTATATCTCGGAGCATTTTTGTTTTTGAAAGTTAGGCGCGGCTACAAACGGATTACTTGTTGTGCATTAGGTTGAAACATACTAGCCGTACACAAGCACTTGAAAAGGTTGATGAAAATCTGTGGCTATATATCAACCAGGGACAAGATTTTTCGCATAATTCGTTCAAGAACTGAATAAAAAGCTTGACTTTTAGTTTAAATCAACTAAATTTCACGCGCGATAAATGTTAATAATCATCTGATATTGACTCATGATGCGGTTTCCGCAAATACATTTTTCATCAAAAACACCAAAGGGCATACCTGGTACAGGATATGCCCTTTTTTATATTCTACCTCACAATCATTTAAATATTAAGGATTTGGTATAATGCAAATTACAGGTCTTCGGTACGGCAAGCAGCTCATCGACACGGTAGAGTTTCCGGTGGCGAAAATGCTGCCGGGCGGCGTCACCAAGGAAGAAATTCAGGACATGCTGGATGAATTTGGTAAAATTGTCGTAAAACCGTTTTTTTACGGCGGCGTGGGTAAAAAAGGTAAATCCGGTTTGGTGCGCATTGTGGACAATTTGCACGATGCCATGAAAGCCAAAGAGGATTTGTATTTTGCGCCGCACAGCTACGGCAACAGAACGGTTCGCGCCAATGGCGTAACGTTTGAAGAATACATCGAATCCGACGTGGAAATCTATTTTAGCATTTGCGTTTCCACGCGCGAGCGCAAGCCGATATTTACCATCACCATTGAAGGCGGCGTTGATGTTGAAAATCTGCCCCCGGACAAAAAGCGGGTCATTTGGATCGATCCATTCATCGGCATTAAATCATTTGATATCACCAATGCTTTGGGAGATATCGGCTGCCCGGAAAAGTATATTTCCCCTCTTGTGCAAATGCTGCCGCGGCTGTGGGAATTGTACGACAATTATGGGTTGACCACAGTGGAAATCAACCCGATTCGGATGAAACGCCAGGGCAACCGTTTTGTGCCCGTGGCGTGCGATTTAAAAGCAGCGTTTGATCAGGATAATCCGGCCTGGCGCCGACTCGGTCTGCCTCTGACTATTTTCAAAGCGGAAATCACACCTTTCGAGTCGGAAATCAATCAACTGCGCACCTATCAGGGACAGAGTGACGTCCTTGAGCTCAATCCGGAAGGCACGATCATTCCATTCATGTTTGGCGGAGGCGCCAATTCCGCGGCTACCGAAACATTGGGATTCAAGGGTATTTTTTCTTCGGATTTTGGCGGTAATCCGCCGTATGACAAAATGTATTCCATCAGCCGCATCGTGTTCAAGCACTGGTACGACCAGGCGAATGTGGTGCTGATCATTGGCGGCAAAGCCAACAACACGGATATTTACGTCACCTTTAAAGGTATTTTTGATGCGCTTCGCGATCACGTGGCGCAGCACGGCAAACGGCCGGTTTATACGGTCATTGGCCGCGGAGGGCCCAACTTGATTCGCGGCATGTTTTATGGCAAAGATATTTTGGACCGATTAAAGCTGCCTTATAAAATTTTCGGTTACGACTCGTCCATGATCGGCGTGCTGGAATACGCCAAGCAGATAGACGATTGGTGGGTAAAAAGCGGCAAGCGCGAATATGAAAAAGCGGTTGGATAACGAGTGTTTTCACATAAAAAATGTTAACGACAATTAATCTGTTAATACAGGACATATCATGAGACAGCTCATAACAAAGCCCTTTCCCTTTTACGTGGGCATTTATTCGCTTGAAGAATTGGTGACCAAAGATTCGCGAGTATGCGTGGTCAACATTTTAGGGAACGAAAGTCGAAAGGTAACGCCGGTATCGCACGAATACAGCGGTGGAAACGTAGTGGCCGGCGTGCAATATGGCCGGGAAGGTCATTTGGAAACCAAATTGGGAAACATTCCCGTGTACCGCAGTGTTCGCGATGTGCGCTTTGACGGCATTGATTTTGACATTGGCGTTATTTACCTCCCTCCTGCTGCTGTCAGTCAGGCCGTGTGGGAGCTCGTCCGTTTTAACAAAGAATTGAAACGCATTATCATCATTACCGAAAAGGTGTCAGTGCGCGATTCCCGTAATGTCCGTTTTACCTGTCAAGAAGCTGGTGTGGATGTCATTGGCGCCAACTGTTTGGGCGTGGCCAATGTATGGGATCATGTACGAATTGGCGGCGCGTTGGGCGGCGACAATCCCGAAGAGACACTTCAACGCGGCTCTGTAGCTATTCACAGCAATTCCGGAAACTTTACCACGACCATTGCGCAATATTTAAAATTTGCCGGATTTGGCATCTCATCGGCCGTCAGTTCGGGTAAAGATGTGTACATTCATTTTGCTTTGCCGGAATTTCTCTTTGCGGCGCAAAACGATCCACGCACCAAGGCCGTAGCGCTGTATGTGGAACCCGGCGGGTATTACGAAAAACAGGCATTGCAGTGGATTGAAGAACGTCGTTTTGGGTTTAACAAACCGATTGTCGTTTGCGTCACCGGGCGTTGGAAAAAGAATGTTTCGCGCTCGTGCGGACATGCGGGCGCTATGGCCGGAAGCGGTGATGATGCCGAGTCCAAAGAACAATGGTTTGACAACTATTTTGGCGTTCCTGTTTTCGATCCGGAGAACCCGCATGTCAGCAAAAAAGGTGTGCGCGTCGCCTCCATTCAGCACTTTCCCGAAGCGATAAGAGCGGTGTATGAAAAAATGGACGAACCCGCTGACTTTGAAAGCAGCGGTGATTTATCCCTTAAACTTTGGATTAGCGATTCGATTTTGAAATTGCCCAAAGAGCTGAACTTGCCGGTGGTCAAAGCCATTTCTCCGTATGATGAACAAATTACGGAAATCAACAAACAGGTTGGCGCGCATTTGATTCGGCAAAACATGCGCAACAAGTCCGGCGCCACGCGTATGGCTCCCAATACACAAGTTGCCGAGTTGTACGGCAAAAGTGTTCTCGACCTGTCGCAAAATTCGCTGGAGGAAAACATCTATTTTGCCATTACCAAAGTCATGCCCGGTAAGCGTGATTTGCGGCGCATCAACATGCTGCTCAATTTGTTTATGAAATTGCAGCCCGCGGTGCTTGCGCAACTGGAGACTGCTGAGGACAATGGCTGTACGCCCAATGCTACGCTGGTATCGACTGTCTCCCTCATTGGACAGCACCCAACCTTGGAGCGTATTCGCGACTTTGGCCGCATCATCATTCACTGCATTCGCGAATGCCCGGGGCTGGCGGAGACGGACGGTTCTAAACAAAAGTTGGATAACGAGATTATTAACAAGCTGCTAACAGATGCGGAAGATAAAAAAGACCCGTTTGAAGACATCCTGCTCAAAGAGATCCATCAAGTCAGCAATGCCCGGCCATCGGTGGAGTTGTGCGATTACGTACTAAAATTTGCGGTGGAGCAAAACAAGGCCATCCGCAATAAGACGGACTTTTTGCTCGCGTCGCTTATTGTCAGTACGTTTTGGAATCCCATGCTCGAAAAACGCATCACCCGGCAAACGGTCGAAGATGCAGTGTATTACATTTACATTGCAGCGCAAATTGCGGCGTGCTCGGCTGTGGATCGGGACAATAATGCCTACTGGAAAAAACTGGTTTCCGGCCATGCGCCCTATTTGGCATCAAGTTTTACCCGCAATATTTTTCAAATATTATTCAATCGCAAACCCGATGCCCAGGAATTAACCGAGCTTAAATATTTATTCGGCTTGACCATCACCAATGGACCGGGAACGCTCTCGGCCAAGGGCGCCAAAGAATCGGTGAGCGCGCGAAACCATATTCCCACAGCGTTTGCAGGATTTTTATGCAACACCGGTCTGGCGCACGGCGGCAATGGGTTTGAGGCGGTGGACTTTTTGTTAGAGCAGTTCAAGGACACTAAAATTAGTGATCCGGGTGTTGCGGATAAAACATTGCCCTTGCAACAACTGGCGAAACGAGCCACAAAAGCCTATGCAGCCTACAAAGCGGATATGAAAGAAAAGGGCTTTCTGGATTATAAGCGAATCCCTTGCATCAACCACCCCGTGTTTAAGGGCAGCGCAGTCAATATCGATCCGCGTGAAGATTTTATTCGCAAAGAACTTGAGAGCAAGCAGATTTATAACGTATTCCTCGATTTTTATCACCACCTGGTGCGCGAGCTACACGATGAGGGCGTAACTCCAAACGTCTTTTGTGTAAATGTGGATGCAGTATTGGCGGTCATTTCTCTCAAATTGATTTGGAACGATCTGTCCAACGAAAAGCTAAACATGGCACAGGTACAAAAGTTGGTTTTCCTCCTGTTTGTGATCGGCCGCACCGTGGGCACTATTGCCGAAGTTATTGACCATCGTGATCGTGGCACAGATATGGATTGCCGGACGCCGCAGTCGGAAGTGGATTTTGTGTTGTAATCGGCTTTAACGCTAAATTCTACTTTCTGTCATAGGATATTAAGCGCGGCGCCGAAGTGTTCGTAAGGAGCGCTGAGAAAAGTGTTATCTTTTCTCAGCGTATGCCCGGCGATTCCTGCGGCTCGGCGTTTCATTCGAAACAACTTGCACTTATTACTTGAAAGTAAGAGAAATCATTTCGTATCGCAGGAATTAAATCCGCGGCCGAAATCCCTCTCCCAATACTTCGTGTACATTATTCACAATCACAAATGCATTCGGATCAATTTCTTTCACTTTGCGAATCAGCTTGGTGATCTCCTGCCGCGCCAGCACGGTGTAAAGAATTTGCCGGTCCTGTTTTAAATACAATCCCCG
>CAYPZM010000024.1:0-19494 GCA_964414825.1 uncultured Cytophagia bacterium
TTGAGCCTGGCGATAAAAATGTCTTTGTTTTTGTTCAGGACAATATTATAGAAAACAATCACGTCAAAAGTACGGCAGGCTGGGCTGCAGCGGCCGGACTGGGTATTTACTCCGGTTGTCTGGTAAAGGGAAACATCATCCGAGGTAACTTGGCGACAGGAACGCCGGCCGCAGGTGGGGCGCTTATTCTCGGACAAGATGACGACTTGGAACTCATCGATAATCTTATCGAAAATAACAAGAGTATATCCGAAACCGGAGATCTCGCTTATGCGGTCGTTTTAATTTTTAATGGAAAAGCGTTGCTGAAAGATAATGAAATTGTCAACAATGAGGTCGCTAGCCAAAAAATGCCACACGGAACGGGCATCTTTGTTAATGCGGCAAGATCGGGAACGATGATCCGGAACAATATAATCTCGGGGAATAAATACAATCGTCAAAGTTTATTGAGCAAAGCGTTATTTCTCTACAATTCGAATGACGTACTTGTAGAAAACAACACAATGGCCCACAATGTGAACACTGGCGGCATCCACCTTGATCAGACAGCAGCGATTATACGCGGCAATAACATTACTGATAATGTTGCATATTATGCCACAGGTATTTCCGGCGTCGTCTCAAAGGCCCTTATTGAAAACAATATTATCGCGCGGAACACAGGCGAGACAGGCAGCGGTGGCGGCTGGTTGATGAGCATGCAGTCTGCTTTGTTACAAAACAACCTGATTTACGAAAATGATGCCGGCAGTCGAGCCGCCGGAGGATTGGCGATTAGCAAAGTGAATACACAACAGGTAACCACCATGTCTGTACCGGACCTGCCGCAGCGCTTTGCTGTTGCCGAACAAGATGCAAAATTGCACAATAGCTCCTCTGCAATTCCGGATCTTGGCGCAGTTGTGCTGTTTAACAACACTATTTGCAACAACAAGGCAAACAACTATGGCGGCGGTCTGTTTGTCGTGGATTGGCCGACTTTTTCCATCAACAATATTATTTGGGGAAATACAGCCGAAAAAGACGGTGCGCAAATTTGGGATCCTACGAATTCCTTGACCGTTTCCCATTGCGATGTGCAGGATGGCTGGGAACATGGCGACCATGTTCTCCCTGATGATCCGCTTTTTGAAGATATGGAACTCTTTAAATTGGCAGGAAATAGCCCGTGTATTGATGCTGGAATCAATGAATTCGAAATTAACGGTCAAATGGTCTCTTGTCCGCAGCAGGATTGCCTGGGCAATCCAAGACCCTGGTCGCTTTCCGGTTCGCATGTAGCCGATATCGGCGCGTATGAACATTTTATTACAAGTGTTGATTCTCCGATTTCATCTCAGCCGGAAGATTATGCGCTATTGCCAAACCATCCCAACCCGTTTAATCCTACAACGACCATCCGGTATTCATTGTCCAACCCAGGTCACGTTACGATAACGATTTACAATATGGCGGGCCAGCGCATTCGCACCCTGGTTGAAAAAGTCCAAGCCGCCGGTAATTTTTCAATGGTGTGGGATGCTTTAGATAATTCGGGAAATCCGGTCAGTTCTGGCATCTATATCTATAGAATTTGTGTGACAAAAACATCCGAGGGGAGGGAAGCCTATCATGCTGAGCGCAAGATGGTGCTGCTGAAATAGAGGTATGTTGTAACGTTTGCTTGCGAAATGCAATATCGCACATTCACCATCCATCACCAAAGGGGGGAGCCGCCTGGATCGCACTATTAGAGTGCGATCCATTTTTACGTATGTTTCTCTAATGCTTCCTAGTTGGATTGTTATTCGGAAAAGCCGTATATTCCCCCCATGATTTCCGAAATCCACGCCAAATCCATCCTGCGCAAGCAGAAAAAAGTCGAGTCCTGGTTTGTGTCGCGCTACGGCATGAATTTGTACCGCGGCTGTACGCACAACTGCGCCTATTGCGACGGTCGCGCAGAAACGTACAATGTCGAGGGTGAATTTGGCAAAGATGTGGCCGTCAAAGTGAATGCCATCGACCTGTTGCGGCGTGAGCTTGATCCCTCCCGCAAACGCAAACCCATGCCGCGCGGCTTTATGTTTGTTGGCGGCGGCGTATGCGACAGTTACCAGCCAGTTGAGTCCAGGTACAAATTGACCCGCCAAACTTTGGAGCTGCTTGCCGAAACCGATTTCCCGGTTCACATGCTTACCAAATCCACGCTGATTGAACGCGATCTCGATATCCTCACGCGTATCAACAAAAAAAATCGCGTCATCATCAGCATGAGTTTTTCATCGGTCGATGATAAAACAAGTGCCGTGTTTGAACCTGGCGTTCCGCGTCCCTCAAAACGTCTGCAAACGTTGTCTCTGTTCAAGAAAAATGGCTTTGCCATCGGCATGTATTTGATGCCGGTGTTGCCGTTCATTACCGATACTCCACAGAAAATAAAAGAAACGCTACGTGCTGCAAAAGACATTGGCATCGATTTTATAATATTCAGCGGCATGACCCTCAAAGGCGGCCAGCAGCAAGAGCACTTTTACAAAATACTAAAGCGGTACGACGCCGAGTTCATTTCTGCTTATGAATCCATTTATAGCGATAATCGTTGGGGCCAGGCGCGGCAAGAGTATTGTGATTCCATTCATGAGATTTTCCACTCGATAGCCCACATTTTTAATATTCCGATTCGCGTTCCGCCCAGACTCTGGAGCGATAAAGTGGACGAAACCGATCGTGTGATCATTATTCTTGAGCATATGGATTATTTGCTGAAACTTCGAGGGCAAAAATCGCCATACGGTTATGCAGCATTCTCCATCTCTAAATTGAAAGAACCGATCGGTGTTTGGCGACACCGGCTGGAGCACATATCCGGGGTTGGCAAGACCACTGCCCGACTGATCCGGGAAATCTTGGACAGCGATACCTCGCGCTATTACGAAAAGCTGCTCTCAAAAAAAACATCGGGGCTGTAAAAAAATAAATCTTCTTGCTTGCATTCTTTAAAAATCTTTCTATACTGCATTTAGGTTTTAGGGAACAATGCCTTTTTCGAATTGATATAATGCCAGAAGGTGGATAGCAAAGGTCCAATGAAACAAGGTGATCAATCTTGATGGTGCAAAGACCTTTTATTGGAAACACCGAATAAGTGGTAATAATATTCTGTTATCTAAAAAGTTTTACGGAAAAGCCCGATACTGTTGTAAAATAAATCACTTAAAAAAATGTTGCATCTTTAAATCGTGTTTGATACTTTACGCGGCATTTTTTGGAATTTTGATTCAAATTTAGTTGAGGATAAAATGAGTAAAGGACCTTTCATCGATGATGACGAATTAAAGGATGATCCCTTTGGATTGGGAGAATCCGATTCCGATGAAGAATCGGAAGAATTTGACGTGTTCGACGAAGAAGAACCCGATGAAGAGAGCCTCGATGATATAGATGAGGAAGAAGACTGGGAAGACGCTGAAGCAATCGATGAAGATGAAGAAGAAGAGGAAGCCGAAGCCAAAGTCGAAGTCGAGACCGAGTGGGATGAAGAATATTGGGAAGAAGATGATGAGGAATGGGAAGAGGACGAAGAGTTGGAAGATGACGAAGAGTGGGAAGATTTGGAAGAGGATGACTGGTTGGACGGCACTCCTTCCTGGGAAGGCGATGACGAGTGGGAGTAAACATCTTTATGTCGATGAATCTTCGAAAGCCATATTATTGTGACAAGGGATACAAACGATCTGCGAAAGTACCCACCATGCCCACGTGTAGGTGTGGGTGTCTTGGTGACGAATAACGATACATTTTTGCTGGTAAAACGAGGTCAGGAACCCGTCAAGGGCGAGTGGAGTGTTCCTGGCGGATTGATTGAGCTTGGAGAGGACCTGCAAAGCGCTGCTGCTCGTGAATTATATGAAGAATGCGGAATTACCGCCAAAATTGAGCAAATGCCATTTGAGGTGTTCGAATTTGTGAAGCATGATGACAACCAAGATGTAGTCTATCATTTTGTAGTAATTGATATGCTGGCGCGCTACGTTTCAGGCGAGCTGCAGGCTCGCAGCGATATTCAAGAGTCTCGCTGGTTCAAGCTCAGTGAGCTGGATACTCTTTCTTGTAGCGAAAAAATAAAAACATTGGTAAAAAGAGCCTTTTAGAACATCCCTTTTTCGTTGAACCCGGCTTTGCCGGATTGATGCTTGGTTCGATCTAAAAGGAGAATCCCGGAGGAAGTTGGTAATGAATTTTTTTTTAGAAGAAGTAAACGGAGTGAAAGTAATACGATTAAAAGATGAGCGTCTGGATACGAATATTGCACCGGATTTAAAAGCACAGCTCCTGGTTTTGATCAATGACGGCAAACGCGTGCTGCTGAATTTGGAAGATGTGCAATATGCTGATAGTTCGGGTTTGGGTGCGATTTTGTTGGGATTTCGACAGGCTCGGGATGGCGGAGGCGAATTTGCCATTTGCAGCGTACAAAAACGCGTGCATTCGATGATTGAAATTGCACAATTAACCAACGTCATCACAATCTACGAAGATCAATCCTCAGCACTTGAGCAGATGCGGTGATGATCGCGCATAACATTGAACACTAAAAAAAAGGCACTGTAAATTCTACAGTGCCTTTTTTGTGGAAATTTAAGCGGCGCTACACCGAGTCAGAGATGTCAATTATTGAACGATTACGAACACCCACTGGTTTCACCACAGTTTAAACACTTGTAACACGAGCCATTTCTCACCATGATATTTCCGCATGCCGCACAAGACGGCGCATCTTGCTGAAGCTCGAACGTGGTCTCGGAATCCCGTTGCTGCTTTTGCTGGCGTTGTTGTTCGAGTTTCTGCTTCTCCACATTCGTCATGTTGCTGGCTGTGTCCTGGGCCGCACTGATCTTTCCGGTATATTTGTGCTCTAACCAGCGGAAAATATAATCCGCAACCGATTTGGCGATACGGATTTTCGGATTGTTTGTATATCCATACGGTTCAAATCGCGTATGTGCGAATTTACGAATATAGGTTTCCAAAGGCACGCCGGACTGCAGACCGATGGAGATCGACGTAGCAAAACAGTCCATTAATCCGGATACAGTAGAACCTTCCTTGGCCATTGTGATAAACACTTCGCCGGGCGTGCCGTCTTCGTATTCACCCACTGTTAAATAGCCTTCATGTCCGCCAATTTCAAATTTGTGTGTGGTGGCCGTGCGTTCATCCGGCAGCCGGCGACGGATACCGCGAGTTCCTTGCGTTGTGGTGTTGTCGCCCTCGCCACTTCCGGTGGATAATGGCTGTGTGCGTTTCGAGCCATCGCGATAAATGGCGATCGCCTTGAGTCCCATTTCCCACGCTTTCATATAAGCATCGGCTACCTCTTCGGGTGTTGCTTCCGTGGGCATGTTTACAGTTTTGGAAATGGCGCCGGACAAAAACGGTTGCACCGCTGCCATCATACGCACATGACCCATGTGATGAATAAACCGATTTCCGTTTTTGGGTTTAAAGGCGCAATCAAATACCGCCAAATGCTCGTCTTTAATGTGCGGCGCTTCTTCAATGGTATCCACCATGTCAATGTGCTCGATGATTTCTTTCACCTCGGCGTCGCTGTAACCCAGCCGGCTTAATGCGGATTTTACCGTGGTATTGACCAGTTTCATGTGACCGCCGCCAACCATACTTTTAAATTTCACCAAAGCCAATTCCGGTTCGATGCCGGTAGTGTCACAATCCATCATAAATCCAATAGTTCCGGTTGGAGCCAGCACTGTAACTTGCGAGTTGCGGTAACCATGTTTTTCGCCTTGATCGATAGCATCATCCCAGGCTACTTGGGCGGCAGTATAAATAGCTTCTGACGAAGGTAACACATCCACCGTTTTAAGCGCATTGCGATGTTTTTTCATTACCCGCAACATGGGTTTGCGGTTTTTTTCAAACTCGGTAAATGCGCCCACCGTACCGGCTAAAATGGCGGAGGACAAATAGGCTTGGCCGGTCATGAGGGCGGTGAGCGTTGCGGCCATGGCTCGGCCTTCTTCACTGTCGTAAGGCAGGCCGTAATACATCAACAAAGCGCCCAAATTGGCATATCCCAGCCCTAAGGGCCGGAACAGGTGGCTGTTGTGGGTGATTTTTTTTGTCGGATAACTCGAGTTGTCGACAATAATTTCTTGCGAAATAATCAAAATGTGAATGGCGTGTCGATACGCTTCCACATCAAACGATCCATCAGGCTTGACGAATTTCATCAAATTGAGCGATGCCAGATTGCATGCCGAATCATCGACAAACATATATTCGCTGCACGGATTCGAGGCGTTAATAGGCGCCGAATTGGGACAGGTGTGCCAGTCGTTGATTGTGGTATGATACTGAATACCCGGATCACCACAAACGTGTGCAGCCTCGCTAATCTTATTCATCAACTCCGGTGCACGATAACGTTCCATAACCTCGCCCGAAGTGACCGCGCGTGTACACCATTCGCGATCCTCTTTTACAGCCTGCATAAACTCGTCGGTTACGCGTACGCTGTTGTTGGAGTTTTGAAAAAACACGGAGGAATAAGCATCACCGCCAAACGAGCCGTCGTAACCGGCATCGATGAGCGCCCAGGCTTTTCTCTCTTCACTCACTTTGCAATTGATAAACTCCTCAATATCGGGATGCTCGATATCCAAAATCACCATTTTGGCGGCGCGCCGGGTTTTTCCACCGGATTTGATGACACCGGCAAACGCATCGTAACCGCGCATAAACGACACCGGGCCGGAGGCTAATCCGCCTGTGGAAAGATGTTCTTTAGATGAACGTAACGAAGAAAGATTGGTTCCCGTGCCCGAACCCCATTTGAACAACAGTCCCTCGGTTTTAGCGAGATCGAGGATGGATTCCATTCTGTCTTCAACCGAGTTGATAAAGCAAGCCGAACACTGCGGCTTTTCTTCACAACCCATATTGAACCAAACCGGACTGTTAAACGCGGCTTTTTGGTTCACCAGCAAGTGGGTCAGCTCCGCTTCGAATGTATCGGCAACGTCGGTGCTGGCAAAATATCCATCTTTAAGGCCCCACGCTTTTAGCGTTTTAGCTACGCGATCCACAAGTTGTTTTACGCTGGTTTCGTGCTCATTTTTGTCGCGATAGGTGTGAAAATATTTTGACGCTACAATATTAATGGCGGTCTGCGACCAGCTTTTTGGCACTTGAACATTTTTGCGCTCAAAAAGAACTTTGCCTTTGTCATTAATTATTGAGGCCGTTCGAACGTCCCATTCAATTTCGTCATATGGATGCGTGTCAGGATGAGTGAAGAGACGTTGGATGTCCAGCTTTTTGGTTTTGCCGTTGGAAGGTACGTTAAACGTATTTTTAATGCGAGTATTAGCACTCTCATCAAATGCTAATTGTAATTCTGATTCTGGTAATTTTTTCATATGCACCCCTCTTTGGTAGGTACTTCATATACGCTGTTTTATATGGAAAGCTCTGCAGTGATGCAAAGATGGGTCGCGCTGATAATGCTGGCTTTTGAGGCAAGATCATTATCCTTCCACTGTCGAACCCGATTTCAATATATTGATTTGAAAAGCTTATGTCAAGTTAAATGTCAATATTTAGTATGAAAAAAAGAAAAAACGTCAATTTGTAGTGGTGTGTGGTGCTTTTGAGCGTTATGTTTAAATTGGCAAGATACATCTGTAACATTTTTACTGTTGGAGATTATTTCAGGAATCTCGTAGAAAAGAATGTTTTCTGATAAAAAATCAGCCGCTCTGCATATATTATTTCTCAAACGTGAAACGCAATCGTTCATTAGCGGATTTTTGAGAATAACTGGAGCGAATGATCTCGCTATACGAATCCGTTTGTTCTGGATGTAATGGTCGCCCCATTTCATCAACAGGGGAGATGATGTGCAGCTCGCGTGGCGCCAAACCAGCGCAGACATCGGGCAAATCATAAAAGCCGAGCGCCCCCGGAATGGTGCCGTGAATAAACTCCGGTTTATAATATTCGTTCAACACTAATGACTGCCATGTCATTAACGGGGATTCTAAAATAATACGCGACAGCTCCGGCTCGAGCAATGCCGCATGCTGCACCACCGAGCCCAAAGTGGATACCCCGTGAACGGTTAGCTGCGGTGACCTTGCCCACTGTTTCACAAACGATACCAGTTGCAACAAGCTGTAAGCGCGCACTGCAACCAGGCTCTGCTTGACGTGCATTCCCAGAAACCACAAATTATAGGCACCTTTGCCCTGATTGAATTCGTACGCGTCGCCTTTGAGCTCTCCGGGCCCGCATTCGCCCAATCCGGGAAGGTCCGGAGCTAAAACACCGTAACCCTGATTCACATAATTTTGAATAGCTTCCAGGTTGGCGCTTTTGCCGTCCGGATGCACATAAAACACAATGTTGGAAGAATCGAATCCGCTTGGCTTGAACAGCAAAAAGGGAACAACCAAATTGGATGGTAGGGGCAATATATATTTTTCGACGCGGTAATCGGAGTACTGATAGCCACCGGTGTACAAAGCCGAATTTATACCTTTTGTTTCCGGCAATGAACAGAATTGTTCGACGTGCTTTTTGACGTTTATAAGATGCCCATCTATTTGATTCCGCGATGTTGCAATGACGGCCAGCTCTTCTTCCGCTTGCTGCTTGTTGAGCGAGTTGAGGGTTTCGCCGTCAAAATCGAGTTGAACCTGCCCGGTTTGGGTAACGGTTAATTCTTTGTAAGAAAAGGGCGTCACATCGAGTTCGGTCGGTTCACCCGGGAGGGATAAATGCTTTTGAAAAAACGCATACAGTGCTTCTCGATTTTTTCGAGTGGAAGCATGCGTCGAATCATCCGTTGCAAATTCAATATTGTCTGCAGCATCAAAATAAGCATAAGCTTGTTGAACCTCGGCAAACGTTTCAATTGCACCCTGGATGCTGAAGAAATCCCGGCTGGTGGTGATATGCAGAACCGGTTTTGGCGCTCGCACCTCCAGAAAATCCGCGTGATCTATACCGCTGGCTATACCGGTAAACAGGTTTTGCTCGGCATCCTGCGGGCCAATGGATTGCAAAAGGTGTCGACAACTGGTGATGTAACATTCCGGTGCCGCTGCATAAATGCGCTCATCCAACGCCGCGATGTAGGCGGATTGCGTGCCGCCGCCGGAACGTCCGGTAATGCCGATACGCTGCGGATCGATCTCTGGCCGTGTGAGCAAATAATCAACAGCGCGAATGCCATCCCAAGTCATGTAACGTGCGGCGGAATTGCCAATCAAAAAGCATTGCGCACCCGGATACGAATGCTCCTTTGTGGCGCTGCCAACTCTGGATTTCTCGGTTTCCGGATCCACGTATTGCAGCCGCTCACCCTGGCCAATCGGATCAAACGCTAAAACAACAAATTCCTTTTTTACCAGATTCAAAATGACGTTTTGATAGGTCGGGCTGCGAAATCCCAGATCGGTATGGCCGCTGCAATAGATGACAGCCGGTGCCGGCTCCTGTCGATTATTGGGAAGGAATAGGCAAGCGGTGACATAATAGTTGGGCAGCGATTCGAACAGCACCTTTTCCACAATAAATCCGTCACCTTGAAGAACGCCGGTAATTTGTGGATAAAGAGGCGTTTTTTCAGGAAGCGGACCGATAATGTTGAGCAACGTTTCCCGCACGTTTTGCTGGCGCTGTAACCATGCCTCTTTAGAATCGAGTTGTTGAATTTCAGCTTCACGCTCATCCAGGAGCGCAAAAGCCTCATTAGCCAGATAGTGGTACAGCGAATTTTCGACATCAGAATAGTGCAGCCAGTTTGACAGAACGGTATAATCTTCCGCGAAAGTAGTTCCGCTCAGGGCTACAAGAAGCAGTAAACTCGAGGTTTTCATGTTGGGGATCCTTGGATTATTAATTGTATAAGCTCTTTGGAGTAACCTTGCTATCAAACTTGCATAATGACAGAAATACGAGAAAACTGCCTACAAAAAGATGCCCTTTTGTCGCTTGTTTGCTGATTTTCATACCAGGTTCCTCAAGTTCAAAAATTGTCATTCAAGCAAGACTCAATTCTTCGATCTCTTCAAGGTGTAGTTTAAAATGGCGTGGATAATCGATGATCATTGCGTCCAGGGTGATGGTTTTGTCTTTATCTGCGATCCATTCGTTTTCTACTGTTGTTAAATCAACATGTTCGATGATATGCGCAATATGCAAATTTAAGTATTTCCACAGTTGCACAAGCTGTTCCCACTCTTCATCCTGGTAGTTTTGGATCGCTATCCATCTATCATTATTTCCATAGGTCGCATAATTGGGAAAAAAGAAGGGAGACTCCTGATATTGCAGATGCACGATTCGATGCGTGTTATTAGACGCCGAATCGATCATATGGCCGACAATTTGTTTAATGGTTCTATTTTGACGGTTACGCCTATTCTTAATTAGCCCTGAATCGAGGTTGCTTAATTTGGGTTCCCATTCAGCAATTAGATTTCTCAACTCTGCGGATATCGATTCAAAGTTTCCCATCAGTTTGTCTCCTTTTTGATGTGATAACGCTTTTGATGCGATTTGCCATTCGGCCTAATTTACTGAAAGAGACAACTGAAATGCTGCCATCTCCTGCGCATTACGAACCAACAAGATGTCGTCTACCAAGACCGGATGATTCCAGGTTTTGCCCTCGATGGCCGGGAACCGAGCGAGTTCGGAGAACTGCTCCGCATCCGCAGTTACCAAGGCCGGCTCGCCCTTTTTTGACAGCACCAGTAACAAATCCTGGTCGGCCAGCAAAATAAATTGACCGCGACCATAACGCCCACCTTTCCATTTGCGCTCCCCATTCTCGATATCCACGCATGCCAGAGACGGGCCATAAAATCCATACACGTGTCCTTTGTGGACGATCGAATCATTGAAATACGGCCTAACTCGCGACGATGTCCAACGTTCCTCAACCGTCCAGCCATTGGCGTTTTGAGCAACTGAAATGCGACGTACACCGCTGTTGTCATCGGTGCTGATGAGCAGATGGCCCTCTTTTATGATGGCCGGCTCGAGCCCTCTTTTTTTATAAGGATCGAATGTTGATGCGTTCGAGAACTAGTCCTTTGCTTTTAGAACAAGCTGCTCGCCGGTAACCAGATGCTTGGGTGATTTGAATGATTGTGAAATCAAATTCCTGACGGCAAATGTTCCCAGCTCTAATTCGCCGTAATCCACTGACAGTATAATGGTGTCATCTTCAATAGTCAAGCCGCCCCAGGCGCTGCCAGTGGACCAAAATGATTTAAAATGGTCTGCATTGATTTTGGGATCAAAATAAAGCGTCTGCGTGGTGCCATCATATTCGACGCCCGAAAGTGCCAGCAACAGCGACCAACTTGCCAAAGCGCGAGCGTAATGAACTCCGGACTCGTCATGCTCGAACGGATTGCGCTTGTAACCGTCATACCTGTGGTGCACCGCCTCTACAATGGCCAGGCCCTCGTCCACGAAACCGGCATAAATAAGCGATGCGGCCACCTGGTATTCGACGCCCGTCCACACTTCATCCGCATACACAAACGGCAATGCCGGACGATTATTATGTGGCCAGGTGCAGAGCACGACACCGCCTTCATCATTCAATGCGAACACCCGCTGAACATTGGCAAACGTTCGTATGGGCTTTATAACATTATGGTCATAGATGGCCTTTAGAGCTTGTTCCACTTGAGATGAATCCAAAATGTACCCCAGGCCGGCATTAAATGCAATGTACTGTCCGAGCAATTGGTCGGATAGACAACCATCGCCATATTGATATTTTGGTGTTTGGCCAAAAGCTGTGTTTATATCATAACTTTGTTCCGGATTAATAATCTGCACAAAATACTCTCCATTCCACAACGAATCCTGGGCCGTATTCCTGCCGCGGTTGTACACGTTTAAATACTCTTTTGATTTTTGCTCTTCACCCAGGGCTTTTGCCATTTCCGAGCAAGCTTTTAGCGCCGCCAAATAGATCGAGGTCGTCATGGAGTTCGGGCCGTAAAAATTGATGTCGTAGGTATTGTGTTGTCGATTCGACAAGATGCCGGTTTTCTCCGGGTCCCACGCGGTCTGGCTTTCCTGATGCTTGAATCGCACATCGTTTACAAAGCCGGGTCCCGACCAGGCAAATTCGAGCGCTTTATGAATGTTGGGCCACAATTTCTCCAGCCACTCATTATCACCGCTCAATTTCCACTCGCGGTAGGCGCGCACAATGGTGCCCATTTGGCCGTCGGCCGCGGCTGGTCCGTCGAACCAATACTCACCCAACGGAAATACCGAGCGATGCGTTTGAAAGCCGTTGTCAAAGGTATCGTGCAAAAATTCAATCTCGCGCATAGAGCGTTCCAGGGTTGGGAACAAAGACGCCAACGTTTGTTCGTAATTCCACACATGCGTGCAGGTGCCCGGACAACACCAGCCGTTACTCAGCACGCCTTCAAATCCGTGTGCCTTTCCGTTTTCCGTGATTTGTAGCAGCGGCGAACGCAGCGAAGCCGCTTGCGTGGTGAGGGCTTGTTTAACGCTGGCCGGATAGCTCGATGACGAAATTAATTCGGAGAATTTGCTGGTTTGATCATAAAGCTCGTTTTCCTGTTGTCGAAATTTATTCAAAACATCGAGTGCATCCGTGAAAAATGGGCTATAAAAATTTCGAAAGGGTTTGTTGGCCGCCGGCTCTATGCCGAAGGTTTCGGCAAGCCCAAATGTGCGGTCGGGAAAATACCACGACACATAAAACGGAATCCGAATGTCTTGTCCCGGCTGCAGCTCAAAATGCACCAGCACGCTGGCCATTCGTTTTGTCGTTTCATTATAAGATGTGGGTTTGTAGGTCGTGTGCCAGTCGGATAATTTTTGTTCGATCGTGCCATCGTCGCTGAAATCATCCCAAAAGATATGAGCCTCATCGCGCCATTCGCCGGGATACCAATGGGTTTGTACATCGACATTTGTAAAGGGCGTTGTTATAAACAGATCTCCTTGATAATTGATATCCTCGGCTTCCTGAGCGATAAACCGCACACCCTGCACGCCCAAACTATCAACATAGGTGTTTGAGATACTTTCGCCGCGAATCGGATTTTCCATGTTCATCACGATAGAAGCGTTTATCGGCTCCGTGGTCGTGTTACGGAAATGCCAATAAAAGACAACCATTGGATAACTGCTCTTTTTCACATCGAGAGGAATAAACGGGCTAAAGGCTTGCATGGAAATTTCCAATGGGATATCCTCATCCCTCAGATTCCAATGGTGCAATGGAAAGTCATTGAAAAATTCCGCCTGTTTCATTCTGGGCAATCCATACACATATTTATGTGTGGATTGCGTAAAAGGCGGAAAAAGCTCCCGTTCGAGAAGTTTGGCCACAGGTTTGTCATTAGCTTTTTGAACCCATAGCGCAAAGAACGTTTTCTCCAATCGCCGTTGCCGATCCGGCTGGTTAAAGACTTCAACAAACTCGATGTTGCCTCTGCCGCCTAAAAGCAAATTCCCAGTTCCTACGCCGCCAATCGGAACGCGCAAGTTTGACAGGTTTTCCTCGCTGTACCTATTGCCCTGCTGAGCGCCAAAACAGATCAGAGCGGTGAAGAGGAAGAGTAATAAAATGCAGTTTCTGATTTTCATCCATCCTCTCATAAAAAAGTTAGCTATCAGCTTTAGCATTTAGCTGTCAGCTATCGCTAAAAGCTAAACGCAACCCCGCTGCTCACGCTTCTTCAACCACAGTCCAGTCCATCAAATCGGCCAATGCGTACACCGGTTCCTTGAGATCACCATAAAACGTAACGCGGTGCCAGCCGCAGCGATCCCACATGGTAAACAGCTTTTCGATGTCGCCCACGGGTTCGACGCCCAGTTTGGTGCGGCAGGCGCGGTCATCCGGGTCATTTTCCACAGCCACTCCCTGGTGAAACAGGATTTCTTTGCTTCGCGGCATAATTTCGAGCGTGGTCGTCATATAGCCGAGGGGCAAAATTGAACGAACTGATGCGCCTTGCCGGTCTTCCGAATGCGTCATGATAGAAAATGGATTTTCCGGCCCCTCCGGACCAAAGACTTTGTTGGAGGCCACACAATGCGCGTAAATGATTTGACGTTTTGCCGTATCAATAACTGGATCCGAAATATACCCGGGCCGTCCCTGCGTGAGATGCGAAAATGCCACCATCGTTGCTGTGGAGCGCGTGTCGCACTCGCAAGCACCTACCAAGCCTTCATTATTCAGCTCATGAAATCCCAGACACGGATAGGCATGAATGTGGCCGCCATAAAATCCACCCAAACAATTGATGGTAATGGCGTTGGCATTATGGTGTTTCAGAACCTCTTTCATACCGAGATAAAATGCGGCAGAGGTTTCCAACGTTTCAAACGGCACATCAATTACCGATTCAGCGGTCTTTTGCCAGCGCTCGGCTACTGCGCGCGATTCCTCTTTGTCCGCACGCTCCCATGAGGCATTTACTTCTGCAAACGCCACTCGCTCCATGGGGATGTTAAAAATCGGATCAACCGGCCCGGAATTTTGATCTTTTACGGCCAAGATTTTTGACTCTTGCATGCGCGACAGACAGTCGTTTGGAGATAGGGTCAACACTGTATCCGGAGTTATTTGCGGCTGGCTTGTTTTTCGAGTTCGTTTCGTTCTCACCCGTGTGGTAATAGCGGCAAATTCTTCTGGCGTTTTTATGTTGTTAAAACATTTGACGGCACGTATCAGGTCGTCCATATCCGAAGACGCAATAAAGCCGAGATTTGGAGTGTTCTCTCGTAACAAACCAGCCGTATAGACCAGGAATCCGCCGCTGCCACCGTATTGGAAATCGGCATACAGCACGGGTTTTCCAGATGCGGCGATCGTTTGAATCACCCGATTCCAGCAGTTCATTTGAAAAACAATATAGCCAAAAATGTCTGCGGTTAAATCCTGGGCCAAAATATTTTCCGCTTCTTCCTTACCGTTTGCTTGAACGGGCAAAAAGGTAAATTCCGGGCAGGTCTCGCTCAACGTGGTGTTGATTTGTTGTATAGCCGGCGCAAAATCAAACCCCACGTTTGGCCAATCAGGTCTGGGTTGAACGGTTTCATGCAGCGAGTAGATGACGCGAATGTTTTTCACTGTTTGCTCACGGCTTGCCGAGCAACTTGCGCCCGCCAGCGTGGCTGCTCCCAATGCCGCACAAGCGCCACACGCGGACATAAAATTCCTTCGGCTCATGCCCTTACAATGCTGCGGGATGCAGATGTTTTGGTTCATGATGATTCTCCCTATTACACACAATTGGATTGATTTTCAAAAAGATATGCCGCAAAAGAGTGGTCGACAGGTTTCGTGTCTTATTAAGGCTTTTTGCCTTGAAATATATGAATGAGTATTTCGAACGCTCAGGCGAGTTGGGAACAGTCTATGCGCTAATAACACAATTTTGGGCCATTATTGCAAGTTAATTTTAACGATTGTGCATAAAACGCCAGCCAAATGGCTCTTATAATCTCCTTCAACATTGCCGTGGAGCCGGGAACTCTCAACACTGCATTAAGCAAAGATTGAGCAGGGTTGACCGCTCATTCCTTTACAGAGAAGGCTTTTTGGTGGTTGGGATGATCCATCAAAAAAACAGGATGTTTGTTCAAGCCCAAGTGCATTCCGTTTATTATCATTAAATATGGCCGAGTTTCTAAGTTGATATTGGAAGCCTTGCCATGTGCGTATATCCTTCAATATTATTCATTCATCAAACCATCAAACGGAAGGAGAGACACTATGAAAGCCGTGTTTACAATTCTGTGTGTGTTGATTGTTGCAACGCTGTCATTTGGGCAAAATTTGCTTGAAAATGGCGGCATGGAGAGTGACGAAGGTTGGGAGATTATCTATTACAATGAAGATGAGCTTCCAGCCTACGAATTCAATTATCAACCGCTCGAAGAAGAACAGATCGCTGTTGGGGGGCGAGGTGGCTGTCTTAAAGTAACGCTGGATGACTTTGCCACAGGGCAGCTTTTGCTGTACCAACGCCTCACACTGGTTGCCGGAGAAGTGTATCGTGCCACAGGTGCCATTCGCGTATTAGAGTATTTGTCTGCTTTTGAACCCGTAAGCAAAGGACCGTGGTATCAGTTTTATGTGTCAACGGAAGAACCCGATCCGAATGGCAGCGATTTTAATCCATCGGACAAGATGTTTGATATTTCTGCCTGGGATACGGGATGCGATATGTGGGATTTTGAGCAGTTTAATGGCTTTTGGGAAGATGTCATGTGCGAGAGCCAGCACGAAAACGCGCCCTACTATGTCGTTCCCGGAGACCCCGGCGAACCGGTTGACGTGACTGTGGGAATTAAATTTGGTCATTGGGCGGATGAGCCCGGCATTTTTACGATTCTTGTGGATGAGATCGGTTTTCTTCCCCTGGACGGTAATGAGCTCATCAGCGGCGGTATGGAAAGCGATGACGGTTGGGAAATTGTCTATTATAATCAAGACCAACAACCGTTTTACGAATTCAATTATACAGCAGATTCTTTGGAATTTGGTCTTGGCGGCAACCTGCACATTATTCAGGAAGATAATGCTAATGGCCAACTTTTGCTGTACCAGCGTATTTCGGTAATGCCCGGTGATGTATTTCGTGCTACTGGCGCTCTCAAGTTAATAGAGTACATGTCCGATTTTGAGCCCGTGGGCAAGGGGCCCTGGTTTCAGTATTATGTATCTCCTGAAGAGCCGGATCCCAATGGCACTGACTACAATCCTGCCGGCGGAAAATTGATGGACATCTCAGCCTGGAATGAAAACTGTGATCTTTTGGATTTTGAACGTTTTCAAGGCTTGTGGGAGTCGTCGTTCTGTGTAACGGAAACCGGAGATGCGCCCTATTATGTAGTGCCCGGCACACCCGGCGAACCGGTGGAGCTCACTGTCGGAATTAAATTTGGACATTGGGGGCCATCGCCCGGATACTTTGAGCTGCTTGTGGATGAAGTCGGATTTCACTACTGGGGTGAAGCCACAAGCACAGAGGTCGACACGAAAGTCGATGTTTTGCCAAGCGGATATGAACTAGTGGCCAATTACCCCAATCCGTTTAATCCCAGCACCACTATTCAATTTATCACACCCAAAGCGGGTAACGTAAACATGGCGATTTACGATGTGACAGGTCGTTTCGTTCAAACCCTCGTGAATGAATCGATGCCGGCTGGCACGCATAATGTAGAGTGGAACGCAACGAATGAAATGGGTAACCTCGTTCCTTCAGGTATCTATTTTGTACGGATGGAGGCGGAAGACTTTACGTCGAGTAGAAAGCTGACGCTGTTGAGATAAACGAAAAAGGGTGGGAGTGCCAAGCTCCCACCCATAAAATTAATCTTGAACCTGCTATTCTATCCCCAGTCGCAAACATACCTGCTGATCAATCCAAGAGTCGAAACCAGGGCAACACATCGAGCGGTGCGGAAACATTAATGTCCGCAGGCCCCTCGTATGCAACACCCTGCTCATCTTGCCATGTCCCTGGTGGAAATGTTACAACTCGCTCGCGCGCGCCTTGTTGCAGCACCGGTGCGACCAGAATTTTTTCACCAACCATAAACTGGTCTGTTAAGGTCTCGTAATCATGTTCAGGAAACTCATATTCCAGGTGCCGAACAATCGGTTCGCCGGTTTGAGCGGCCTGTCGAGCCAATTCCAAAAAAAGATCGCCAAATTGCACATGCAGGTCCGCGGCCGCTTGGCAGATTTCTAGATGTTCAGCAGAGAGAATTCGCCACGGCGCTACGGAAAATTGCATCATTGGCATAAGCGCCTGGCATTGAGCAGACCGGACGACCAATTCCTGATCCATGGTGCTCAAATTTAAAAACGATTTGTACTCGCCGCCGCCAATCATATCAGGGCAGGTAAACGCATATCCCGACAAGCCTTGCAATAAAGAATTGGGAATCAACTGCTGCAAATCGTCCCAGTTGTGATGTTTATCGTGCAGGCGTTGTGCCAGCGCGTGACCACCTAGTTTCCAGCAGGCGCGGTATTCGTTATAGGAATAATCGAGCCCAAATCGCGCCCAGGCTTCGGTGTGGCCATTAGCGTCCGTTGGGCTGTAAGAGACAATGTCACCGGTATAAAAATTTGCATCACCGCCGTCAAATTTAAAGCCGTCAATTTCGTATTCGTTCTGCAAACGTGACAATTCGCCGCGAAACCATTCCCGCCCCTTTGGATGCGTAAAATCCAAAACAGCGCTGTAGCCGTTCCACCATTCGACGATTGCCGGAGTGCCATTGCGGGTTTGCAACAACCCCCCCGATGCATTTAGCGCGCGGAAATTTGGAGAATCGGCACTGACAAACGGACATACCCAAACCATCACCTTAAAGCCCATGGATTTTAGCTGGCTGATCATGGCATGCGGATCCGTGAAACGGTCCGCTTTAAATGTCCAATCTCCATAATCATTTTGCCAGGTGTCATCAATCATAAAAACGCCTGTAGGAAAACCGTTGTCAACAATGCCTTGGGCATACGCCAGAATATCGCGCTGATTGTGATCATAGGTCAATTCAATCCACGTGTTGTACTGCGGATGGGTAAAAAATAATGGCGCGGGAATATCGCCACTAGGCGGAAAAAAGTGTTCGCTCGCATACAAATAGGCCTCTCTGAGCGTGTTGCCCGAATCGCCAATACGAATATCCGACGGATGAATCAATGTAATCTCATCCGCATCGATCACGAATTCAAACGGTTCCTCTGACCAAATATAGCGGCCGCGGTTCGATAGCAACAGCGGCTGGATTTGGTTGGCTTTGTTGTTGCCAAGAAAATTGTGTCGATACGAAGTTTGGCCTGCAAATGGCATTTGGTAGCCATCATCGATAACCCCGGCCCACCAATATTCACCATCTTTGATGTCAACTTTAACCGTATCAACAGGAGCGATTTGGGCGCACAATGTGGTGACGAACAACAAATAAACGATAATATTCACGATTTTCATGCCTGGCGTTCCTACGTTTGAGTATTAAAATCCGTACGATCTACGCAACAAATTATAAGGTAATTTAACCCGTAGGACTTTTTAAACTTGAATATTCGTGCCAAAAACTTGAAAATGCCATTTGCAGAAGTTAGCTTTTAGACATTTTTCGATAGTCTTTGGGCGAGGTTTGAAACGCACGACGAAAATGGCGGGTAAAATGGGCGTGGTCGCTAAAGGCCAGAGAATAAGCAATTTCGCTGATGTTTTTATTCGTATCCACCAACAGTTGCGCGGCGCGCTTTAAGCGCAAATGAATGATAAATTCGTTAAGCGGAAACCCGGAAATGCTTTTTACTTTTTTATAGGCCTGAGTGCGACTCATACCTATTTCTTTGCAGAACTGATCCACATGGAATTCCGGATCCGAAATATGGTCTTCAACAATTTCGATACAGCGCTGCAAAAA
>CAYPZM010000024.1:19504-25486 GCA_964414825.1 uncultured Cytophagia bacterium
GGTTACCTTGCGAGGTTGTACGATAATTTCGTTCCTAAAACGCTGCCGCAGGCGCTCGCGTGTGGTAATCAGGTTTTTTAATTGGATGTCCAGCTCTTGAAATTCGAACGGCTTGGCCAAATACACATCCGCACCGGTTTCCAGGCCGGTTATGCGGTGTTCGACATCGCTTTTAACCGATAATAAAATGATCGGAATGTGACTGGTAACGGGATTGGTTTTGAGGGTCCGCGTCATGTCAATGCCGTCCATTTTGGGCATCATCACATCGCTTAAAATGATATCCGGAATGTGCTCGCGCGCCAGTTGCAAGCCGCGTTCACCGTCCTCGGCCACAAAAGTTTGAAACGTGGGCGTAAAAAAATCAACCAGTAGATTCCTTAAATCAGGGTGATCTTCTACAATCAGCACTTTTTGCCTGTTTTGCGAACGTTTATCGTGCCGCCCTGTTTGCAAATCAGACTCTGGCAGCGCTTCAAGTTTGCGGCGCTCTTGTTTAATTTCTTCAACTTTATCTAGCGGCAATTTAGCGACCTCACTGTGCTGCAAGGTTCCGAATTCGGAGGCTTTAAAAATCCGCTTGTCCACGGGAAAGTTTACGGTAAATGTCGTGCCTTTATGCTCCACACTGCTCACGCTGATTTCGCCGTGGTGGAGCTCGATGATTTCCTTGGTCAAATCCAGGCCCACACCAATGCCGTCGTAATACAATTTGCCCGGGTGTTTGGCCGCATAGAACCGATCAAAAATGCCTTGCAACTTTTCCGGAGGAATGCCAATTCCGGTGTCTTTTACCTTTAGCTCTAGCCATTTGTAATTTGCACTGTTGAATTTCAACGGAGGTCGAGATTGGTCGTGCGAGCGGGTGCTGTTGATTATATTGAGATGAATGGAAATCTCCCCCCCGTCCTGGGTAAATTTAAAGGCGTTGCCGATGAGATTCATCAAAATCATCTCGTATTTTTCTTTATCAAACCAAACGAATGCTTCAACAGGGTCAGCATACAGTTTGTACCGAATTTTGTGATTTTCAGCAAACCAGTCAAATAGCTTTTTAATATGGGCGGTCGTTTTATGAATGTCATGTTCGGATATATTCAAACGATAAGTGCCGGATTCGATTTGTTTAAATGCCAAAAGCTGATTTACAAGTCGCATCAGGTACTGGGCGTGATGCCGTATAACGTGCAGATGTTTTGTCAATTTTTTGGGCAGCGGTGAATTGGCCTCCAACACGTGGGCGAGGGGCGCTAAAATCATGGTTAGCGGTGTGCGAAACTCGTGCGACAGGTTTAAATAAAAACGTTCCTTGAATTTTGCAATGTGTTCAATTTCGTTTTTGGCTTGGGAAAGTTTTTTATTTTTCACGCCAAGAATCACCAAAAGTGTGATGATGGTGGCGCTAAATACGGCCAGCAACGTGAGAAACCATGTCTGCCGCCAGACCGGAGGAATAACGGTAAATGTGATGTGCGCGGGCGTCGGATCCGTATTGCCATCACGGTCACGGGCGCGCACTTGAAATGTATGATTGCCCGTGGATATATCCAAAAGTTGAAGAGAGGTCGCGTTGGCAAACGGGCTCCATGTGTTTTCATCCAGTCGATAAGAAAAACTCATATCTTCCTGCGGTGTATTTCCCCAGGGGTCCAAACCTTGCCAGGCTATGTATTGATTGGTGGATACAAGCCGAGGTTGGTAAATATTAATTTGAGTTTCGGGCGGACGAGCATCACGAGTGTAGCGGATAGTGCGAAATTCAGGATGGGGAAGTTGAAACGGGCCGTGCACCGCTCGGAAATACCAGGCGCGCGGCGCAAGATTGATCCACAAACGGTTATGGCGGTCGTACACCAAAGCGCCGCTCTCGCGCGGGATGCGCAGTTGACGGGGCAGCGTGTAAGGAATCCAACTGGTACCATCAAACCGGCTGATGCCCAGTTCTGTGGCGGCGAGAATGCCATTGGGCACGTTTTCCAAATAAGTCACCATATTGCTGGACAATCCGTCTTCAATTGAGTATTTGCTCCAACTGCTGTCTTGCAGAAAATACACACCGACTCCGCCTTTTGCTACCCACAGTCCGCTGTTTTTATCCGCTAACACATGGTCCAGCCAGCCTTTTTGCAAATCCAGAGGCTCCTGAACTAAATTCCATCTATTTTGCTCAAAATAGAGCAAATGCGTGGCCGCGCTCCACACGCGGCCTCGAGTATCATACGCGAGGGATGCGGCTCGATTAAATGTGGCGGTGGGTGAGATGATTCGGCGCTGGCGATATTCGCCCTCTTTGAACGTATAAATGATACAGCCGCCGCGAAACGGCCCACTCGGATCTCCCATTGATCCAAACCAAATTTCATCTTGCGGTGTAACGATGGCCGATTGCGGCCCAATACTCCAGGACAAATCAGCAAAGAGTTCTCGTTTCCATGTTCCGGCCTCCAAACGACATATCGCAGCAACGCCCTTGTGACTTCCGGCAGCCCATACCTGTTGACGAGTATCCACCAGCACCAACAGCGGCATATCCAAAAGTCCATCGTTTACGGTAAAACGCTTCCAGGTGGAATTGGGCTGGCGAACAATGATATTGCCGTTTTTTGCAATAAAGTACTGCTCTCCCTGTTCGGTTTCACATTGATAGTGCAAATTTTCAAACACCTGCCAGTTTTGGCCAGCATAATCAATGCGATGCACGGAAACATTCAAGATTGCGAGCCATACAGCGCCATCTTGCGTTTGTAACAGTTGAAGCGGCGCAATGGGTATGTTTAATTCATTCGGCGTGTGAACGTTCAGATCACCATTTTTAAACGAATACAAATAGCCATTGCCGCCAAACCATAATACATGATCGTGCGTTTCCATTGCCGACAGAATGACATTATCGCCTCCCTTTGTGGTCAAATCGATATAAGCCCATTTTGCAGCCGGTTCCTTGAATCGATAAATCCCCAAATCCTCGCTATAAGTGTATATCCAGTAATCTCCTGTGGAGCCTTGGATTATTTTAGGCCGAACCAGATCACCTCTCTGATCCGGAGCGTTCATGAATTGCCAGCGCTTTGTGTCTTGTAGATTGTTTCGCCAGTTTGGAATAAAAACGATCCGGGATGGGGCTGCGATATCTATCCAAATCAAATTCTGCTGCAGATCTTGATAAATATGATAAATGTCGCACGCCGCGGTTTGCCGAGCGCTCAAGCGTTCGGCAGCTTGAGGCAGAGGATAGATACCGTCGGCGCGGTACAAGGTGTTGTTTGGCCCGTGATGGAGCAATGCCCCTTTGCTGGTAGCGATCCACAACGAATCGTTTCCCACGGGCAGTATATCGTAATAGATGTGATCCCCCGGCAGAGCATCCGGCAGACGATGCCAGGAGGCCCCTTGAAAAGCATAGACGCCGCTTGTTTCATACACGCAATAAATCGTGCCATCGGCCGCGGTTTGAATATTGCGCAAAAACGCGTCCGGCAAACCGTTTTGTGTCGAATACAGTGTCCAGGTCAAACCATTGTATCGATAAATCCCGGCCTCTGTTCCAAACCACAACTGGCCGGTGCTGTCCTCGGTCATACATACCACACCCTTGCCGGAGAGTTCGGGAAATTCACTCCAGCTAAATCGTTCGGTCATCAAATTGGCGATTTGGGGTTGATAGGACTGCTGGGCTTGGCCAAAAACCGGACGCAAAACAGCAATAGTTATGATAAATAAAAAGATTCGATTCATGTTCGCGTGTCCAAAAAGATGGAAAATAATAGGCAAAAAATGGCAAGAATGCAATGGAAGATTTTGTGGAAGGAGCTGCCCGATAAAAAGCCGGGCAGGTAACATACTAACGCAAGAGAGTCATCTTTCCGGTTTCGATTCGTGTATTCGAAGCAGCTTGGTACACATATACGCCGGAGGGCAGGGTGTTTCCAGAGTGATCTGTTCCGTGCCAGGTAAAGCTATGCTGGCCAACGGGCAAAAAGCCATTGACCAGAGTTTTGATCCTAATTCCCCGCACATCATATACATTAACACAGAGATTTTCCGCCTTGGCCATGTCGATGGAAAATGTGGTCTCTGGATTAAAAGGATTGGGAACGTTGGGAAACAATTTGAAATCACGCGGTTGCTCTAACTGACCCTGTTCGACACGGGTTATGGCGGGCGGTGGCAATGGCCGGCTGAGAATTGCATCGCGAAATTCTTCCACGCTGGCAGGTGGTTTATCGTCAACAAGGTACATGGTCAAGTATTGCCAGTCCGGAGTGAGAAATTTATGTCGCGGAATTGCGGCCGAGGTGATGCGCTCGTTGGGCCCGGCAGATTGATCAACGGTGGTGTAAAAGTCGATACCCGTGCCGCCTAAAATTTTCACTTGGCCAAGATCAACATTCGGATCGGTATTCGGTATAATACGCGCTTCGCCAATGGCAAAAATGGCCTCGGCGGTTTTTGGCATTTCGGAACGTGGCCACTTGCTGCCCCACCAATGGAAATTGTGGCCATCGATCATTGTGACACTGATGCCGCCACCATTGCTGCTGCTTTCGCTGCGTTTGGAACCTTTTGCCGTTCCGTTGTCAAAATTGGTTTGATACCAGGAGCCGCCTACATTATTTTTGGTTTGTTCGAGCAGCGTCCATTTTCCGTCCTCAAAATAATACAAGGCAAGGTTGCGAATTTGCACGCGAAAGTTTGTTTCAGGATATCCACCTTGTTCTTCATACACCTGGCCCCAAACGGCAATAGCGCCAAAATTTTCACGGTTCATCCAGGCGCCAGGACGGGCACCGCCGTACCAATCATAATTTGTTGGCAGGCCTTCCAAATACGCTTCATGTTGGCCCCAGGGCTCTCCAAACGGGCCCTGGGTTCGAAACGGTTCACCCATTAAATCATAGACGATATCGTCGGCCGTTAATGTTTGAGATACCGAGGAAACGGCAAAACAAAACGCCGCGTAACAAAAAGTCAAACGATAAACAAGTTTCATGCTCCACCTTCTTTTTATAGGGAAAACGACTTTACTGTTAGCAATGTAGGAAAACGATTACTCTATTTCTTGAATGTTAGTTCCAAATGTTTGCTTTTGAGCCCGGAAAAGAAAAATTGTAAAGTGATATTTTAATAAGTGTTACACTTTCTTTGAAACTAAACGCCTCAAGTGCCGTCCATGTGAGCGTGCTTTGGGGGAATAGACAAACGCTTAACTCTCAAACAAACGGAACCGCATGCTCATGAATCGATCACGCTTTTTTCTCATTGCCTTGTTGTCCATGACCCTCATTGGATTGGAGCTCACCTGGACGCGCATTTTTTCCGCAGAATTTTTCTACACCTTTGCCTTTCTCGTTTTATCCGTGGCCGTATTGGGACTGGGGCTTGGCGCACTATCGTTACGATTGTTCCCGGCATTAAATCGGCAACAAAATGTCCCTGTTTTTATGCTATTGACTGCCCTGCTTGCGCTTCTTGGGCCACCGGCTGTTTTTTTGCTAAACCTGGATTTTTCAATCTTGTTCAACAGTTGGCCCACTGTTGGAAAATTGGCTGCGGCCATTCTCATCTTGAGCTCGGCTTATTTTACCGGCGGTGTAGTATTGGCTCTGTTATTTCGTCAAAACCATCAGGATATGCCGCGTTTATACATGGCTGACCTGCTAGGCGCTGCATTTGGTGTTTTACTGGCGATTTTATTGATGAACAGCATAGGCACTCCCACAACAACGTTTTTAATCGCCTTGCCCGTCATCCTCGCAGCAGCGATTAGCAGCAAACGCGGCTTCAAGCTCTTACCACTCGGCATGTTGGCACTTTTGCTGCTGTTGATAAACAATGCCGATTCGCTATTGCAAGCCGAACGTAACGAACCTGCGCACGTTATTCACAGTCATTGGGATGCTGTGGCCAAAGTGAAAGTGTACGAACCGGGCGATGGCTACCAAATGATCAATATCGACAATGTGGCGCGCACACATGCATATG
>CAYPZM010000025.1:0-25279 GCA_964414825.1 uncultured Cytophagia bacterium
CCACCACACCGTTAGCGATTTGGCGTTCCGGTAGGGAAAATGTGGTTTCGGGATCGAGAATAGAGAACTGCGGATAGACGTGTTCATCGGCAAACGCCAATTTTTCACCGGTTTCGTCACGCGAAATGACCGAATTGGGATTGGCTTCCGAGCCGGTTGCCGGCAAGGTGAGCACGCATCCCACCGGCAGCGCCGAATGGATTTCTGCACCTTTGCTCAAAATATCCCACGGTTCGCCGTTAAAGCGCGCCGCGGCCGCAATAAATTTGCTGGCATCCAGCACCGAGCCGCCGCCAACGGACAGGATAAAATCGATGTTTTTGTCTTTAACCACCTGCACCGCGCGCATGGACGTGGTATACTGTGGATTGGCTTCAATGCCACTGAATTCGACAACATCGTAACCGGCCAGCGCCTGTTTAACCTGGTCGTAAACGCCGTTGTTTTTAATCGAACCGCCGCCGTAGGTCATTAATATGTTTTGATTTTTGTGCAAAACATTTGTCAATTCGGCGATGGTGCCTCTTCCGAATATAATTTTTGTGGGATTATGGTAGGTAAAGTTGAACATATTTCAAACTCCAGCTTGTTTTTATTTATCGTGCTTAACATGAAATGAACTGCATTTATTCGTTAAAAAATGCAAGTTTAGGGAGTAACAGATGAAGAAAAAACCTCAGCCCGCTTGGAATGCATAAAAATTAGATAATCAGATCAAAAGGCAAATCGCTAATATCCCGGAGCCGTCTGCCCTCAACCAGAATATTTAACATATCAATTTGGCTTTCGTCTTTTATCTCATGTACTGTATCTGTGAGCTCATTTAGAGCAAAATGATAAACACAATCAATGTCGCCTGTGCCAAGCGCAAGACTGGCTATTCTTGTGAGGGTCGGTTCTGCCGTTACTGCAATGATATGAGGCAACTTTCCTTTTCTGTTTCGAATGAGATTTATGGCTTCGGTTCTGATGTTTTGGGCTCTGTCACTCCGAAGCGTCCATTTGCATGAAATGCTGGCATGGAGAATTTGTTTTGTTTGCTCATTATTTGCTTTGCGCGAAGGCGTCAAACTAGCAACCCTGTCCGCTTTATTGATTAATTTTTGCTCTTTATTTATTTCCCGTTCAGATAGCGGTTCTCGACTAACAACAATATCCGGTCGAACAATATAATCTTGACCAAACGTTGAGGCGAGTTTTTTGTTTTGCTTGAGTTCAAACTCAATTTCCGCTAAATCTTTGTACTGCTCAAAATTTGATATGGGTGTTTTTATGGAATAGTGCCACTTGCCAGGACGAAGATGAAGCAACAGCTCGAACGACTTTTCAATAAAATCTCTTGTCACTTGTTGAAAAATATTGCCTGCTGATTGCCCGCTGATGTTTCCAAATTTGGGTTTTGAACATAATTGATCCAAAATTCCTTTGGCTATTGCTACACTGATCCTGCTGTCTCCGTCAGCATTATTGGATAGTCACCTTTTTTTTCACTTTTTCGTATTCTTAACAGTTTGTCACAAATTTCCCAATGATACGCATTCCTGAGATCGAGTATGGTCATCTTTTTCTCTGATTATGGTTTATAAAAGCCAATAACGTATTCTTCGTGCATGCGTTTTTGAATTTGAGAATTATAATCGGTGTTCATCCCGGCCGGCATCATTCTTTTATTACGATCCAATTTTCGAACACCTATGACGGGCTCTTGAAATCCAAGCGATAGTCCTATATCCTTTAGACAGTAATGCGTTTCAGTATCAATTCCTTTCATTATAGAACTACCGACAACAACAATAGCAGCCTTATTAGGCTTTAAAACTCGATGCATCTCGGCAAGCGATTTTTTCATTTCAGAGTAATACCGTCTTAGAACATTGCCCCGTTTTTTATCAAGATTTGCGATTTCTGTAATTTTGTTTGTAGTAAACTCTGGCAAGCTTTCAAAAGAATAATTTAAAGTCGACTCTGAACCAATATACTCGTTTCTCTTCTTTGTCAACTCGTCTATGTGGTGCCCAAACCAAACGAGTGAAAATTTGTGCGCTCTCATATAATCGATGGCATTTGAAGCATAAGGTGGAGATGTGATAATCAAGTCCACAGAATTATCTTTTAGAGATATGTTTTGCGAGTCACCAAAAGAAATAGCAGGTTTTATCCCATGCGCATAAAAAGGAAGGACGCTATTTATATTCTGATTGGTTTTTTTTACAAACTCTTCAAGTGCCGATTTTTTATTTTTAGCAATATACCGTTTTTTATTCAGATCAAAATTTTCATCACCATATATCACGTTTCCACTTGCATCCAGAAGCGCTTTTACTTTATGCGGACGGGTATGTCCTAAATCCAGTGCCAGTGAGACTCCCCCGGATTTTGTAATGATGATGGAAGAAAAAACCACCTCAAAATAATTTCTGAGTTCATAGTTTTTAGTCTGTTGAATTTCTTTCCACAGACAAAATAGTTCCAACTGAGTTTCCACAAGAAACCAATTGTCCAAAAATTGTTTTGTTTTGGGCTCGAAAAACGATTCCAATTGATTTAATAGTGTATCCTCGCTTCTCTGGTATTTTTTTTTGCTTTGAGGTAGATTCGGGAAGCTGTTTCGTTGATGTCTCTTTTATGCAACGGGGTGGTTTTTACTTTTGAAATTTTTACAGCAAGAGGATCAATGTCAATTCCAACTCCTCGTCTATTCGCGGCATAAGCTTCAACCAAAGTTGTGCCCGATCCCAGCATGGGATCCAGAATAATATCATTCGGTTTGGTTAGCTCGTTAATAAATAATTTTGGAAGTTGAGGCGGAAACTTTGCAGGAAACGAATGGAAATTGTGCGAAGCGTAATTGCTGATTTGATTATGGAAATCTAAATTTTCGCTTAAAAGTCCAACTAGTCTATCGTAATAGGATAAAGAAGAGCGCGCTTTTCTGGGCTCATTAAAAAGTGATAATTGTCTTTCGGAAAACATATCTATATTGTTAAACTTCAATTGGATACCTTTGGTTGTGGTTCATAGGTTGAATTTAAAGGATCAAGCCCAAATATTCAATCAATTTATCACAATGTTCAGCTTTTTGTGGATGGTAAATGAGCAGAAGTTGCTTCTGCCCAAAATTGCTACATATCGAAAAGTGGGGCTTGGAAAAAGCGGTGGGCGCATGAAAACTTGTGGGCAACGGCCACAAAACCCAAAGTTAAACGGTGCAGCATCAAGACGGGTTTGTTTGAGGGAACGCTTGCTAGCGAATTACGTTGTAAGAAAACATGGAGGTCCAGAACTCGAGCTATCGGATGATGTTCAAAACATGTTGCTCTCGTATGACTTTCCGGGAAATGTGCGAGCGCTGGAAGATGCCATACAACAAGCGGCTGTTTATGACACACCAAAAGCGTACAAAACGAACATCTGATTGTTGCACTTTTGGGAAAAGGCTGGTCCCGGAACGCACCTGCTTGTGCAGGTCACGGAACGTAAACAGCGGCTGTTGCAAATGCAGCAGTAATATTCCATCCGAAAACTGCCTTGATTTGCCAGTGTCTAATGTACAGCCGCCTCGAGGGTTTCCCTTTTTTTCACTCTATCCGTGTCAAAGATAGGATGATGATACACGCCCCATTTTTTTAACCGATAGACCGTTGCCGTGCGCAATACGCCGAGGCCGTATTTGACGCTGCGGCCAAAATTAATGGACGAGGCTTCGGGAAAATATTTGGTGGGGCAAGAGACTTCGCCGATAGTATAGCCAAAATATGCGGTTTGCGCAATGAATTCGTTGTCGAATACAAAATCGTTGGAGCATTTTTCCAAGGGTAAATTTTCCAACAACCGGCGCGAGTAGGCGCGGTAGCCGGTATGATATTCGGAAATCTTTTTGGCAAGTAGAATATTCTCAAATGCCGTCAATAAACGGTTGGAAACATATTTGTAAAACGGCATGCCGCCATCAAGCGCGCCACCGGAAATGATGCGCGAGCCCAGCACCAAATCGTATTGCCCAATTGCGATAAGTGAAGCCATGGCGCCGATCAACTTTGGCTCGTATTGGTAATCCGGGTGCAGCATAATCACAACATCGGCGTTGGTTTTTAGCGCCTCACGGTAACACGTTTTTTGATTGCCGCCATAGCCCAAATTTTTCTCGTGCCGAAAGGTTTTAATGCCCAGCTCTTTGGCCACCCGCGAGGTGTCATCCGTGCTGGCATCATCCACCATCAAAACATCATCAACAACATCAAAAGGAATGTCGTCATAGGTCTTTTTCAACGTCAGTTCCGCATTGTACGCCGGCAACACCACGGTCACCTTTTTTCCGTGAATCATCTAGTCCTCTTTATGTTTGAAATGTAAACTGGCACTTTTTATTTGAACAAGTTGAAACGCAGGATACTCCAAATCGCATTGACGCCGTCTTTCCAACCGATTTTTTTGCCCTCGGAATAATCGCGGCCATAATATTGAATCGGCATTTCGTAAATGCGGCAGCCTTTTTTTGCGACTTTGGCGGTAATTTCCGGCTCAAAGCCAAACCGATTCGACTTGATATCAATATCCTGCAGCACTTCTCTCCGGAACAATTTATAACAGGTCTCCATGTCCGTCAAATTCAAATTGGTAAACATGTTGGACATCATGGTCAAAAATTTGTTGCCCACATAATGCCAGAAAAACAGCACGCGATGCGTTTCGCCAATAAAACGCGAGCCGTACACCACATCTGCCTGGTCGGTTAAAATCGGATAAATCAATTTGTAATATTCGTTCGGATTGTATTCCAAATCCGCATCCTGAATGACAACAATGTCGCCGGTCACGTGCTGAAATCCCGTGCGCAGCGCTGCGCCTTTGCCCTGGTTGTACTCGTGCAGCACGACCTTGATATTAGCGTTTTCATTTTCGATTTCCGGCAACAGGTCGCGCGTGCCGTCGGTGGAAAAATCATCGACAATCACAATTTCCTTTTTAATGTCGACACTTTGAATGCGCTGGATAATTTTTCGCAGCGTATTTTTTTCATTATAAACGGGCACCACCACGGACAGTGTGATGCTGTTATAATCGACTGAATTATCCTCGCCTCCACCATTGTTTGGAGCAAATAAAATATGATAGCCGCAGCGCGGACATGGATGTACGTTGGTCATTGTTTTCTCCGAATTTCCTCAGGACCGCAGGCCGGGTCGTATTCATACAACCACAAATACTCGGCTTGGTCGCTGTAGGTGTATCTCAAATTGAAACATTGTTTCACGGTCAAGTAGCCCGGATCATCGGGCCAACGACGCCGTTGATTGTGATAAAAGATGATATAACGATAATCGCCTTGTTTAATCTGTTGCAGCAGCTCGGCACTGGCGTGCCCGGAGTTGTAGTTGTTAACCGTACCAAAATCATCAAGATAGTAATGCAATACGGGCCCATACCAGCTTAGAATGCGGTCGTTGGATTGACCATTATTTTGAATATACTGAGCGGCTTGTTTAAAACCGGGGTCGCCCTGGCTAAACCCGGTGAGTAGTTTATAATTGGTCATTGCCTGAGCGATGACCAATAGCATTACAATCACCGTGCCAATGTTTGTCCAACGATCGCGAACGCGCGTGACAGCCAAAGCGCCAGCCAAGGTGAGAAAGGGAATCACATAGATGGCATAGCGCGCCGACATGATATGCTGTTTGAACAGCGCGGCCAAAAGCACGGACAGGTACAAAAACAAGACCAGGTACTGTTTTGCAAATTTGGATTTGACAAGATAAAACAGCAAACCAGCAAATCCCAACAAGGAAAGCATTAACCACACCGGGGCAATTTCCTTAAACCAGACCAGATATGCCCACCACGGTACGTGCCGAGTCAATTCACCGTTAAACAAAATAGGGTGTCCGCTTTCGCTGTATCGAAAATAGTACAACAAATTGCGCAGAAAATTGAGTTTGAACACACCGGCTATCCAAACCACGGATATGGTGGCAATCAGCACCAGCACGGCATATAAAATGTGTTTCGAAAATGTAATTTTTTTTGAAATGTGAAAATAGGGATTTTCGATCACTAGCAGTGTTAATCCAAAAATGCCGGCAACGATGATGCCGTATTCGATGGTTGAAAATAGCAGTCCCAATACAACAGCTTGCAGATAAAGATAACGAACATCCTGGCTGGTTACCAGTTTTAGTGTGAGAAAAAACGATAGCACGATAAAAAATGCCGCTGTGGTGTGCATATTGGCAACGCCGGAGATTTGTACGAATGTCGGCATAATGGCCAGTGAAAAGCCGGCAATCGCACCCATCCATAAACCGGAGCTGAACAGCGCGGCGCATCCCCAGAGAAGCAAAATTGGAAGGCCTATGCCAAACAGTCGTGCGGGCAATTGCACGAAAAAGTCGCTTTGGCCAAACACGGCGACACTCAACTGCATAAAATGCGTCACCAACGGGCCGTGAAAATGGCGCTGCTCGCGGGCATTGTCCAAGTCTAGCCAATTTGCTACAAAGCCTTTGCGGGCCGCCAGGGCATATTCGGCTTCATCCAGCGTGAGGCCATTGTCCTGGTAACGCAAGTGCGGCAAAATGGTGGCAAACAAGATCAGAAGCGTTACTATCCAAAATGATTTATTTGCAAAAAGACGGGGCATTGAAGTTAATCCGATGTTAATTTATAAATTTCAATTCGCGGAAATGTATACATCATGTCGTGAATGGGAAAAGTTCCCAACAGATTTGAACCGAACAACGTCGGCGAGTTGTCAAACACGTTGATGCGCTCGTACTCTGTTTCGCCGGAACGCAATTTCTGCAAAATATTAAACGAATCGCGCGTAAACTCGGACTTTTCTCCAACGCGTATGTAATCGATATAATCGTAACGCGAAATCAATACGTATTCGGGCTGTTGCTTTATAATTTCGCTAATCGATTTGCTGGTAAAGATGTCATAGTTGTCGGGATTGATGGGCGGATCATCGCGTTGTTGCATGCCGGTGGAGCTGGTCATCATGCCCACTGTGGCTCCGGGTTCGACATTGTTTTCAAACCAATGCTTGGCGGTAATACGCGGGTCTTCCGATGCCAGGCTTGTGGCGATCACTGTGGAGTAATATCCCATAAAGGCAATGGTGACGACAGTCAAAATCCAGGTTGTGTATTTTAAAACCGGTTTGCTGTTTTGAATACCGCTAATTAGCACATCGGCTACCAGGATGAGTAAAAACGGCACGAGAAGCAGCGTATAGCGGATGAAAAAATCATTTGACGTGACCAGCGCCATAAAATAGAACCCCAGCCAAAACAGGTAAAGCGAACGAATTTTGTCCAGCTTGAACACAGCGCGCACAACGCCGGCGAGCATGGTCATCCACAAAAACGAACCGCCCCAGTTTCGAAAGACGACAAAGAGTTCGTAAAACAGTTTGTTCTCAATGCCCAGGAAAATGAGCCCATGACCTCGACGCTGCACGCGAATTTGAAAAAGGAAATCTTTGATAAAGCCTTGAAAATCCAAAACCGTGTATGGCGAAGTAAGCACAAATACCACAATCGATAAAAAACACGGCAGCACAAGTTTGGGCATAAACATTCGTTTCAATAGCGAAAAGAATCGCTGAACCAAACCACCTTGCGTAAACTCCCATTCGCGCAGGGCGTGGGCCACGATCATACAAAGAACAACCGCGCCGCCGTTGTATTTGATGCCCGCGGCCAGGCCGCCAAACACCGCGGCAAGAACATAATGTTTTACTTTTCCGCTTTGTATGATTTTTATCGAATAATAAAACGACAGCACCACAAACAAAATACATGGCACATCGGTAGTGACAAAATGCGAGTGCAATACGTGCACGGGGAGCAATGCCATCAAAATAATACTGAGGAAGGCGGTCTTTTTGCCAAAGGTAAAGCGCGCCAACACAAACGTCGCATAAATGGAGAGGATGGCAAAAGCGGCAATGACCAGCCGGTTCGGAATGTAAAACAATGCCGGATCGGTATGGTACAATTCGGTAAACTGCGACAGCGAGTCAAAATGGCCCATCAGGCTGCCCACGAGGTACACGACTCCATCCACAAAAAATAAAATGTACATTAAAAAGGACGGATAGATGAACAGATGCGGGTTAAAATCGCCAGAGAAAAAGTAAACCCCGCGGGAGATCATAAACCGTTCATCCGGGTGAAAAATATACGGCATTCCCCATCCGGCGCCAATCCCTCTCAGGAGGCTTGCTGCAGCAAATATGGCAAAAAGGAAGAGAAGTTCGTTTGTCTTGAAAGCAGAATCTTTGGATGTCAATTGTGGTCTTCTTTTGGTTGGTCCATCAACTTTTTAAATATAACAAAATCGGTCAAAAATTTAGCCATATATACTCGATATGAATTCGGTTTGCAGAACATGATTTTCTATCGGTTACAACTATTTTGGGATGCGAATGTTTCGCTAATCGCTATCAACCGAGAGAATCAACATGCTGGGATGAGCTCCTGGTATTTGCCAAACTTTTACGGCTGTCCCATACAGGGGACAGCCAAAAATAAAATGATGGGTCGAGTCAACATTAGTCGCAATATCATAAAAAGTTCATATCAATTTGATGAAATTTAAAGAGGTTCAAGCGCTTGTTATTATAAAGCTTGAATGCGGTGCATCTCTCTCCTCAAATCGTGGCCTGGTCTTTGTATAAAAGCGATTAAAAACCCAAATTTAAAGGAGAGAATCATGCAAAAAACGAGTTATTTTTTTCGTTCCGATCTGGCAACGCTTATCGTCATCCTGGCAATTTTGATGATCGTTCCGGCATTTGCGGATTGGGTGCTGGAAATTGACGATCCGCTAACCAACAGCCAGACGGTTGGGCAGCAGGGCGGAGGTCGTTTTACAGAGAACGGGTGGAAGACCGAGACTCGATACGATTATATTCAATACGATATTGAGACCTGTCCTTACGGAAAGATTGAGTTTGACGTTCAAGGTTTGTACGCCAGCAATGAAGTGTTTCCCAATATCGAAATTTACCGCGGTCAAGTTACCGGGGACGAGGATATGCACTATACGCTGTTCAATATGTGGGACCGCGATGAAAACGATGAATGGTTTGGCAAATCCATTAACGGTATAACGCAATGGCACAATCCGTGGAAATGCGTGATGCATGTGTTTGGTTATGTGGAAGGCGACCGCTATAAATGGCAGCACGGTCGGTTTCGTTTAAATGTCTCGGCCTACAGCGGCGGTTATGATGATGATCCGCACGCATTCGAGCTGGAATACGGGCCGGTGCCGTGGGAAGAAGACCATGTATTTCATGTGGTTCTCGAATGGGGCAATGGCCACATGTATTATTACATTGATGGCGAATTGTTGCAGCACGCCGATTATAGCTCGTTTGGTGTCGAGTATGCGCCACCGTTCCACAGCATGCGCATCGGTTCTGCGGAGCAGGGCACCAAGGGATTTGATATGCAGGTGCCGCAACAAATCACGTATTCCAATTTTAAGCTGTATCGAAATTTTGACAATACCACGCCGTATGTTACAGATTTTACTCCCGGCGACCAAACGGCAGATAACAAAGTAGATAGCTATATTTCCATCACCATGAGCGAGAGTTTTGATTTTGAATCCGCTGAAAGCGCGTTTAATATTCAACCGCATGTCGCAGGTGAACTCAAAGCTTCCGGAACCACGTTGTATTACGAGCTGGGCGAGCTGCTTCAGGAAAACACCACGTACCGAGTGACCTTGGCGCACACGCTTACGGATCAGGCCGGAAATGCCATGGGCACACCGTTTGAGGCTTCGTTTACTACCGGTGCCCTAAACGTTGCCCAAGTTGAAAAAAATGGCATTTTTGAGCTGCCCGTTGTCGCCGCTGGCCTCAGCGGCAACAAGTACAAGGATGTCAGTCTACATGGCGTGTTTCGGGGGCCAACGGAAACCATAGAAATTGATGGCTTTTGGAATGGCGGCGATATTTGGAAAATCCGTATGATGCCGACCGAAGTGGGCCAGTGGACCTACACGTTGAGCGGATCAAATAGCGCGTTTAGCAAATCCGGATCGTTTAATGTGATCGATTCCAATAAAAAGGGCCATATCCACAAAAATCCTGACAATCCGTATACGTTTATGTGGGATGATGGATCGCCATTTTTATGGCGCGGTGAAACGTCGTGGCGTTTGTTTACGCAGCTTTATCCGTACAATAGCCGCTTTAAAGAGTATATCAACTATCGCCACGCACAGGGTTATAATGTGGTACAGGCCATTGTGGTCAGCTATATCAATGGCGATGCGTTTTGGGCAAACGAGGGCGGAACCGTGTTTGCGCTAACACAAAATGGCAAAGATTACGATCACCTCAATCCCGGCTATTTTGAATGGATGGATCGACGCATCGAGTACATGAACTCTCTCGATATGGTGCCGGTGATCTTTTTTACCTGGGCCCAGGAATTTGCAAAATTTACCGATGCACAGTTTGAAGAGTTTTCGGAATACATGGTCGCACGATTTGCGGCGTACAACGTGTTTTGGTGCCTCTCCGGTGAACACAGCGAGGTTTATGTCGATTTTGGCATGTCCCCGGAAGTGTGGCGGCGTCACGGCAAAAATGTGGCGTCTGTGGATCCGTACAATCACCCCATTACGTTGCACCCCGGCGGCAGCGCGCGTTCCAGTGCCGAGTTTGGCAATGAGGACTGGTTTGGCTTTGTGATGCAGCAATCTCCGGATTTTCATTCGTTAATCAAAAGAGATCGAATCTATAACAAACCGGTCGTTAATGGTGAATATGCTTATGCCGGTTGGACCGCTGATGACAATTGGCTGCGCTATGGCGCCTGGGAAATTTTTGCAGCAGGCGGATTTTCGACAGCCGGTTTTTTTACCACGTTTGCGCCGGATAAAGGCGGTTACGATTTGTATGCAAATATGCAGCAACAACAGGAAATGATCTATTTTAATAAATTCCATCGACAGATCAACTGGTGGACCATGGAGCCGAATGACGCGTTGACCAGCGTGGGCTACTGCATTGCTGATCCTGGCAGAGAATATGTGGTCTACTCCAGAGACGGCGGGACACCAAGTCTCGATCTTAGTGCGGTTGAAGGCGAAATCGATGTGCGCTGGCTCAATCCCATTACCGGAGAATATTCCGAGACTACCCAGGTGACCGGAGGGAGCACGGTTTCCTTTACTCCGCCCTTTAGCGCCGAATGGGTACTGCACGTTGGCGGCAGTGTGGATACGTTTCCTCCCGCACCGCCAACCGGCGTGGTGTTGCGGCCGCAAGATTAAGATTGGCAAAATCTCTACGGTTCGACGTGTGGGGTCGTGGCCCGGGATTATGGTCCCGGGCTGTTTTTGTACTAAAAAAGCCCGGAAAAAGAAATCCCGGGCTTTTGTTTTAATATCAACTGTGCGTTTTAGCGCGATGTACCTTTTAAGATAGCTTAAGGCTCTACCGTCATCACAAACCCACCATGCGGCAACATGTTAACCTCAACCGGCGCATCGTTAATGGCCACCGGACGAATATCAAAACTGCGCGCTTGTTGGTCGCCAATAAATTGCCCCTGCGAGCCAAACGGTTTGAGATTTAGATTTACGGTTTTGGCTTCGGCCAGACCGTTAATGCCGGCAATGTACCAGGTGTCACCTTTGCGGCGCGCCAGGACCACGTATTCGGCGGGCTGGCCTTCGAGGAATCGAATCTCATCCCAGACGGTGGGCACCTTGCTGAGGAATTGCTGTACTTGTTGCGGTTGCGCGCGGTAGCTCTCCGGCTTGTCGGCAAAATGCTGCCAACCGGATTGGAACAGAACCGACAATGCCAGTTCGTGCGCATTGGTGGTGATGTGCGGATACGTGACGTCAGTAAACGTTACGGGCGTAAAATCCATCGGTCCGATTACATTGCGTGTAAATACCAAATTGACATTGTGCCACGGAGCTTTTTCCGGATATTCCGGCGCAAACTTGTAGCACTCGGCCCCGCTCACCGATTCGTTGGTCATAAAATTCGGATAGGTGCGTTCCCAGCCGCGTGGAATGGTACAGCCGTGAAAGTTGACCAGAATTTGGTAATCGCGGGCATCCTGCATCAATTCTATATAGTACTGAATCATGTCTTGCTTGTCGCTGTGCCAAAAATCCACTTTGACGCCTTTGACGCCAATTTTTTGCAGCCACTCGAACTCCTGACGACGGCTGGCGCGCGTATACATGCGGTCGCGCGGCGCTTCGGTTACAATGTTGTGCGGGCCACCGGAATTGTACCACATGAATACGCCCACGCCTTTTTCCGTGGCGTATTCGATGAAATCGAGTAAATCTTCGGTTGGCTCGTAATTCCAGTTGGCATCGACCAGATAATATTCCCAGCCCAGGTCGGCGGCCAGATCGATAAAATCGCGCTGGCGCTGAAAATCGCGGGGACTGTCGCTTTCGGCCCACCAGCTCCAGGCGGCGCGGCCCGGTGTCATCCATTCTTCATGCGGGAATGCGGCGGGAGCGGCAACATCGGTTACCAATGTGGACTCGACAATGTCGCCAGGTGAATCACCAATTATAATGACTTTCCACGATGTTTCCCACGGCAACGTAGAGGAAGGATTGATGCGGCCTTCACCTTCGGCATCAGCCTCCTCAGGAAATCGCACGGAATACAGCCCATTCGGCGCTTCTTTGTTCAGACGCGTACCGCAATAAGAGCCGTCCAATCCGGATTCGGTGAGCAGGACAAAGTTGGCGCCGTCATTTATTTCAAACAGAGCCGGAAATGCCCAACCCGTTTCTGTTGGCGATGGTGCGCCGACATCATATACCTCATAATAATTTTCATAAGCCGGCGTGTATTGCGTGGGCTCGTCATACGGCATGATATACGCCTTGCCGGCTGGAATGGAAAATCCGGTGAATTCCTGGGTGACGGTTTTGCGAGATGAGGCGCTGTCGGGAAAGACGTATTTGAACGCCACACCGTCATTGGCCACGCGAACGAAAAGATCGAGCGGGGCATCGTTTTCATTAACAAATGAGAATGTCACCTGGTTGGCGTGACTATGGCCTGTGGACTGTTTGCCATTGTGCAATTCGTACGTTTCATCGATAGCCGTTACCGTACGATCGACAAGCGTGAGATTGTGGCGAAAGGATTGATCGTCGCGTTCGATTCCCAAAGGTGAAGGCTGCACCACTGTTGCACCATTTTGGCTAATCGAATAAATGAGCGAACCGGACTGCGTCGAATCGCTTGCAGTCATTTCCAGCGTAAAGGTGATACTGCCATCCGGGGATTTGCTCAGCCACAAGTTGTCGGTTTGCTGCGTTGAACAGGAGAGGATTAACATCAAACATCCTAATGAAAATACAACGCTACTCCATTTCATAAAAAGACTCCATTTTGTTTTGAAGGAACATTTAATTTTTATTGCGATAAGAATATTTTATGTATGAATTTTTGCGTATTAAATCAACGAGAAAATACGGAAAATGGCACAAGCCTGCCTAGAGGATCATGCGCAATCCGTTATAAGGAAAGAGGAAAAGGCAAGGGCAAGCGGTGGTAAACCCTCCGAACTCGTCCTCAAATTTGAGAACAAGTTCGGGGGCTGGCTAAAAATTGCCCACTTTGAGCAAAATCCGCGTTGTAAAGCCGTCTAAATTGATGGGGCTGGAGAGTCGCGATTCAAAATCATAAAGATAACGGTATGACAATCCGGCGCCCAGACGAATGGTGTCGTGCACATTCAGCATAAAATCGACGCCCGGTTCGACAACGGTGAACACGTCATTGTTTCGAACATAGGCATATCCGCGCTGTCCCTGGTGTCGATGCCATCCGTAACCGTACGGCACTTTTTCTTCCTGCTGAAACGAACCCACGCCAAGTAGCGTGTGTGCGGTAAAGTGCAGCAGACTGTTTGGGCTGAGAATGTATTTCAACATCACTCCGCCGTAAAAAAAGCGGTTGGTTTTGCTGTCGTCGGTTACAACGCCAAGGTCACCCACGTTATTGGTCAACGTGTAACCGGCCAGGCCCACAGCCCAGCGATGATTGACGACAAAGCCCATTTCTGTGCCTAGCCAATAAAGCTGAGTGGAATCGGCGCGATATCGATCAAGCGTATTGTCATCAAATTTGCCCAGCTTTATCACCGGCGCCATGTAAAAATTGACACTTTCTACTTTGCCAATCAAGGTTTCATTCTCCGCCGCGAAACTTGCCAAAGCAATCAATAGAAAAAAAACGACCAGCTTTGTCATAAGAACCTCCTTTAACTAATAATCCGGCCATAATGAGGCCACCTATCTGCGGCCTTGTGGTTGTCGGTTAATAACTAAAAATTGTAAAACGGGAAAAGGTGTGCCAGAACTTCAGCCATGATTCGAATGGGGAGTGAAAACCGAAAGGACGTCTCAAAACTCTACATCTACTACTCTGCCCAAAACAACATCAACAGCCAAAGGTCTATTAAATGGGTTCCATAATGAGTATTTGACCTCCTGTTTGTTCATTTCAAGATTTTATAACATGTCTTTATTTAAAAAACAAGGAGAGATAAACGAGGCATTCCAATTAAATTTTTTAAGAGGCGATCAGAGGGAATTTTTATGTTTCAAAAAGTGCTCCGCTGCCAGCGCTTTAAAAACACCGGCAGCGGAGCAAAAGTGTTGCACAATTATTGCAAGACTAGGCATTTTTTTCGAGCACGCAAAGCTCCCGGCTTAAAGTCGAACAAGTTAGGTGCCGGAGGTGAGGTCATTGGCGTCGCCGGTTACGAGTGCGATCCAGTGTTTATGAATTCATCCATTACACGTTTAACGCGACGGCCGCGAATGACGAACACATCGATGAGTACAATTAGTACGCTAATACGCTAAAATCCTCAAACAAGCCATAATCCAGCAAATCATACTCATTTCCGGCCGGCTGTTCCTCCGGCGCGTATTTGAAACTCCAGGGCGTTACAATGCCGCGACGTGTGACATTGTGGTGCGGGCCGAGTAAATTTTTAAAGCTGCCGGTAACGCGGACATTGATTTTATTTTCTCCGCTGCCGACAAACTCGGAAATATCCAGCTCGTACGGCGGCCAGCCAATAATGCCGGCCTTTTTGCCGTTCACGTGCACCGAGGCCACGGTGCCGTGCCAGTCGTTTAATTTGACTTTGATCTTCTGATTGTTTAATCCGCTAACGGTTTTGCTGTATTCCACATCGTACGCGTAAAACGGCAAGCCCTGCTCTTTCCACGAGCCCAATCTGAGATCGGTTTGCGGCACCAGTTTCCAGCCCTGCTCCTGGGATTCCAGGTCAAAATTGCCAATCACATACACCGGTTCGATTTCCGCGTAAATCGACATGGGAAACATGAGGATGGCGATTTCATTTTCACCGACTTGCATGTGTTGGCTGATGTCGAACACGCCCCAGGTTTCGTCAATGGCCCATTCGCCAGGGATCGGCTTTACGGTTTTGCCGTTAATCTGCACCTGCCACAAGTTTGGATTTTCCACCACGGCTTTGAGAGAGGAGAGATCGACGCCGGCTTCCACAGTAAACGGAAAGCGCGCCTCAAATCCGCTGCCGGTGCCAAAGGTATCGGCTTCCACCCACTCGGATTTCCACTGCACTGACGAGACCCAGGGATTGTCCGGGTAGCCGTGCGCCTGCCAGATTTTAAAGCCGCCGGTGTAAAAATACATGTTTTCGTACTGCTCGTCGCCAATCTTTAAATCCATATAATCCAGCGTGAGAAAATTGGGCGACGACCGCTTTATGGTTGACGGCTCCGCGCTCACCACCTGCGGCTGCGGTTTGGGCTGCGGCGGCAACGGCGGGGTTTGACGCGGATCGACAAACAACAGCAAGCTGCCGGCAGGAGGGAGGTCAAACGATGCCGTGATGCGACCGTTTGATGACGCAGCCGGATGGGGCTTCGACTCGCCGGTAAAGGGATCGAGCGCGCGCACGGACGCGCCATTCATGGAAAAGGTGCCCCTGGAATAGTCATCTTGACTGAAATTGCAGAGAAATACCACCTGGCCGTCTCCCAACTCGCGGCGCATGTGAAACAGCTCGCCGCCAACGGTTGTTGGTTCTCGCAATTCAAATGCGCTTTTGGCGAGTTGATCAATCAATTCGGCTGTACTTGCGTTCCGCCAATTTGTATTATTGACCAGAGATGTGAGTTTTTCGCTGGCTTGCCCGTCGATGAATTTCGGGGTCTCGCCGACACAAAATACCGAACCGCCCTGGTCCAGGAACTGTTGAAGCAGCGCAAACGTGCGAGCATCGAGATTTTCGTGATACGGCGGCAATACCACGGTGCTATAGGCGCGTTTGTTGATGACAAATTTGTCCTCCTCAACCGAGGCAAAATCTTTGATCGTGTTTTCCGATCCGAGGTCGTATTCGATTTGAAAGGTTTCCAACTCGGCGAGAACATCGTGAAACGCATCGCCAATGGTTTCCAGCTTTTCGTGCGATTCGGTGGGCGAATAATACATCCACGTCGTAGTCGTCGGTTCGAGGATGAGAATGTCATTGATTTGAAAACCGCTCGACAGCGCCACGGAAAGCCGCGCAAAATAGTCGTTCAGCGGACGATAATCGTCCCACCACGGCGTTTGATAGGAAATGCCCTGCGGAAAGTCGTGCTTGCGGTCGCCGGTTAAATTCATGTACGCCAGATGCTGGTTCATAAAATTGACGCCGAGCACATATTCCCAATCGCCGTTTCGCTTCATATCCTCAAACGTGAGCTCCCAGCCCGAAGCGCCGTACGTCTCGCTGAGCGCGCGCACGCGACCAAACTGGTTGGCGATGCTGCTCAACTCCTTGACCGCGCGAATGTTGCCAAACTGGTCCGGCCGCTCGCTGCGCGAGTTGAACAGCATGTCAATGGCCGGCACCTGGTGATAGGCGTACATGGCCATATTGTCGCCGCCGTGCACAGGACTCGGCCAGCCGTGCTCCCAGTAATGGCCGGTCCAAGCGAGGTTCTTCTCCTCGGTGTACTCGTACCACGGCTTGGACCAGTGCTCGATAAACAGCTCCAGCAGCAGCTCATAATAATTGTGGCGCACGCGTTTCCAGTCGCCCACTTCTTCAAAAATGCTCGGCAGATGCGGTGTGAGATCGTAGCCCCAGCGCTTTTCGAACTCTGCAAATAACGCCGGCGTAAAACGCATAGCGCCCCTGCCGCGCGGACTGATATTTGGCTCGTCCGTAAACACGCCGGGCACGAGGTCACCAAAATATTCACACACGCGTTCTTCATAGCCGCTCATGGTCACTTCGATAAAGGTTTCGGTGACGCCGGGAATGAGTAGATCGACATACGAGCGCCCGCCAAACCATTTGGATTTATCATAATAGTGATTTTTTAAAATGATATAGTCGCCGTTGTCACCCGCCGAAACCGATTCGGTGACATCTTTAAAACCATGTTCGGTTTTTTGCAGCACCACGGCAATATCGGCATCCGGGATTTCGCTCACGCGCTCCATAGTCAAGCCCGTGGGCTGGTTTGCCGATTCGGGCAAAAGCTCAGGCACCCAACCGCCGGCAAATCCGCTGGGGAAGGAATTCTCGTCATAAATCCACATTTTTAGGCCGAGTGCTTTTGATTTTTTGACGCTGAACTCAACCCTATCAAACCACTCATCCGACAGATATTCGGTAATCAACCCATACCGGGGGTGTATAAATCCGCCGCCCATACCGATCTCTTTAAAATCCTCAAGATCACGTTCGAGCATCTCTTTGTCCAGTTTGTCGTGCCACACCCAAAACGGTGCGGGACGAAAATCGGCGGGCGGGTTTTCGAATGCCGGCTGCATCTCTTGGAAGGTGGTGTAATGGGTGTCCAGGACGGTGTTTTGGGCAAAAGTGATTGCCACAGTAAAGATGAGACAGATGAATAAAATTCGAAGGGTCATGACGGGCCTCTAAGGTTGGTTTTGATATTAGATTAATATAACGGTTTGGGGGGAAAGAGAAAAGAAAAAGTAGGCGTCACTTTGACAGGGTAACGAGTGCTAAATTACTCAATCTCCCCCCGCCTTAACGGCATACTCATACACCGTGGCCCGCCACGCCCGCGCACCAGCTCCGAGCCTTCAATTTCCACCACCTCGATGCCGTGTTGGCGCAAAATGGCGTTCGAACTGACATTGCGGTTGTAGGTGACCACCACGCCCGGCGCAATCGCAAGGGTGTTGGTGCTGTCGCTCCACTGCTCGCGCGCGGCGGTGATGTGGTCGTCGCCGCCGCTTTGGATAAATTTGACCGCCGGCAGCTTCAGCGAGGTTTTGAGCGCTTCTTTCAAATTCGACAGCGGTTCGATGTGCAAATCGCCGGCTTTGGGGGCGAGGCGAAAGACGTTCATCTGTTTTTCCACATCGGGATAAATCGTAAATTTATCAATATCCACCATTGTGAATACAGTGTCCAGGTGCATAAACGAGCGCGTAAACGGGATTTTGAATGACCAGTACCTCGGTCACCTCGCTATCGCCATGAAACAAGTTGAGCGCTAGTTGCTCAATGGCCATGGCCGAGGTGCGCTCGCTGCAGCCAATGGCCACGACGTTTTTGCTGAGCACCAGAATATCGCCGCCTTCAATGCTGTCCGGTTTGTTATGTCCGTACCACGCCGGATGCTGCGGAATGGCAAATTCGGGATGGTGCCGAAATATATATTCCAAAATCATAGACTCGCGTTTGCGCGCCGGCGTGTGCATGGCGTTTATCGAAAGGCCGTGGCCAATGACCGTGCCGGGATCGCGAGAGAAATAAAAATTGGGGATCGGCGGGATAAAAAACGGCAGCTCGTTTTTCATATAAAACGACAGGTTTTTACGGCCCAGGTGCGGCACCTCTGCCTTGGGCAGCCCGGCAATGAGAATGCGCGCCACATGGCGGGCGCTTTTGGCGTCGAGGTAATCGAGCACGGCATCGCGGTCGTCAGAACGGCGCACATCGCAAAACTGCAACACCTCGCGCGCGAGCGCCTCGCGCACGGTAATCATTTCGAGAATTTCCGTCAACAAATCTTCGTAATAATACACTTTGACGCCGCGTTTTCTGAGCGCTTTGGCAAACAGATCGTGTTCCTGCTGCATGCGTTCGAGCCAGGGGATGTCGTCGAATAGCAGCTCTTTGAGATACTGCGGTGTCAAGCGCTCCAGCTCTTTACCGGGTCGATGCAGGAGCACAGCCTCCAGCGGACCAATTTCGGAGGTGACGTTTAAGAAATTCGCCATATTATTTGAGCGCCTCGGTCAACGTCGATCGCACCACCTCGGTCCACATGGCGTAGCCTTTGGCGTTCAAATGCAGCATGTCCTCAATGAACAACTCGTCGGCGGGAGGGCTGCCGGTTTCCAGCATGGGCGAAGCCGTGTCCGCATAAAACAGCAACGGATTGGTGTCGCACAAATCGGCAATGGTCTGGTTGACCTCATTCGCCTGCTCCCACAAATGCCAGCGCGCCGGGCACGGTTTGATGGGAATATACACCAGCCGCGTTTCCGGAAACGCCTCATTTACGATATTCCACCAGGTGATAAAATCTTTCACTACGCGCTGCGGACTTTTGCCGCCGGCAATGTCATTGTCGCCGCAATACATCACCACCACCTCGGGTGCTTTATACTTGAGCAAAATATCCTGCTTGAAATAAAGCATGTCGGAAATGTGCGCGCCGCCAAATCCGCGATTTACCACCGGCAATGCGGGAAACGACTCGGCGGTCTCCCACATGCGTATGCTGGAGCTGCCGACAAACAACACCGGTTCGTTGGGGATGGCATTTTTGGCATCCCAGCTTTGGAACAATTGAAGGGTTTCCAAAAATCGGTTTGGGTCTGGATCCTCTTGAGCAAAACTTGGAAAAACAATCAGAAAAGCCAGGAACAGCACCATAACACGGCCGTTGAAAGTGTGCATTGGATACACCTCATTTTGTGGGACATTATCAAATTTGATGAGATAAAGAACAAAAAATTGATCGGAAAACATACATTTTTTTACTTTATTTCGTGATTGTGAATTCATATGTTCATTTATCAATTGATCAAATCTTACCAATCGAAAGGAGTCACAATGAGATCCTTTTTACTATCTAGTTTACTGATTATTGTGGCATTGCCGCTATCCGCACAAACGGTTGCGGATTTTGAGGTAGAAGCCACAGGTACCCAAGGCTTTGCCGATAACGGCTGGGGCACCGGATTTGTTGCTGTTGAGCGACAAGACGACCCGACCGGCCGCACCGACGGTGTGTTGGCGCTGCAGTGCGATCAGACTCGGGGCGAAAAAGGCGTGGTTGAAAAAGCCGAAATCGATCCCATGGGCGCTGAAACGATTAGTGTCGATGTTTATCTGCCCGCCGATTTTCCGGATGACGCCCAGGTTTCATTGTGGGGCCAGGACAATGTCAATTGGTCCGGTTGGAACGCCTCGGAATATTTGGGCGACGATATGCCCAAAGAAGAGTGGCATACGCTGCAGTTTAAAATGATGGAGCTACACAATGCCGATCCGGGCACGTTTAATCCTTATGGCGATAATATCCTCGGAAAATTCGGCATTCAGGTTTATTATGGCGCCGGCGGCTCCTGGAATGGCACCGTGTTTGTGGACAATGTAAAGCTGGATGTGCCGCGCGAAAATCTCACCTGGGTGGTTGATAATTTTGAAATCGAAGAGCTCGGCACCGCCGGATTTGGCAAAAGCTATGGCGACGCCTTTATCGACTTGTACTGGTTTCCCGATATGACCGAACGCTCGGCCGGAGTTTTGGAGTTTGATGTGGATTTTGCACTCGACCTCAAAGCCGCTATCCAAAAAGATCCGGTGGATGTGTTTTGGACCGATGGCGACACCGGCGCGATTGCCTTTTCTTTCGACCTTTGGCTGCCCGGCGATTTTCCCGAATCCGCGGTGATTAAAGTCTTTGGTCAGGATCGCGTGAACTGGACCTGGACCGATTTCAAGTACTCTGTAAGCGGTGCCGGTGGTGACCAGATTCCGGTTGAAGAGTGGACCACCGTGACATTTGACCTCCTCGAAGCCATGGCAGGAAATCCGGATATCGATCTTTCCAGTGGCTTCAAAGTTGGAATGGAATTGTATTACGACGGCGGCGATTGGGATGGCGTGGTCCTGGTTGACAACTTTACGCTGATCGGCGTGACGCAACCGGCTTCGGAATTGACCGTTCCCTCAAATATTACCGCAAATGCAATGAGCGATACCACTCCCTATGGCGAAACTATTTATTACAACGAGATCACCTGGCAAGAGCTGCCCGAAAATGCCAGTGAAACGTACAATGTCTACGCCTCGACCTCGCCCATTACGGATGTGGAAGCGGATGGTGTGACTCGAATCGCGACCGAAGTTCCGCGCGGTACCGGTTATTTCAACCATCAATTGTACAGCAAAACCGAGCGTGAGAAAACCTATTATTATGCCGTCACCACCAAAGGTGTGGAAAACGGGCAACTGGTCGAAACCGGTATTGAGGAAGGCACCAACAATACCAGCGCCGTGACTAATAATACAACGACGGCGGCGCTCATCCCGCTCGATCCCGATTTCTCGCTTACCATTGACGGCAGTTTGGACGAGTTTGCCGCATATGAATTTGCGCAACTGGTTCCGGACCGAATGGGCGGCCCTGCTGCCGAAGCCTGGACCACCGAATCCGATGATTTAAATTTCACCGGCTATTTGGTGATGGATAACAAAAACCTCTACGTGGGATTTAACGTTGTCGATGATTTTCCCAATTACGGCGAACAAGCCTGGGAAGGTGACGGCTTTGATATTTTTACCGGTCTGTACGATGCCATGCAGCTCGACGCGTATCACGGCGACGGCGCGATTTACAGCACGGATCACGCCGATTACCGGCTCTCCTTTGCCGTGAATGCCGCTCCCGGTGCTCAATTCCAAAAAAGCGGTTCCGAAGCCTGGGATTTGACCGGAATGGAACTGGGCATCGAAAAATCAGATAACGGCTATGTGGTGGAAGCGAAAATTCCCTTCCAACCGCTTAAACCGCTTTATGGCGATGTGTTTGAACCGGCAGTTGGCATGTATTTGCCTTTAAAGATTGATGTCAATGATAACGACGGCACGGATGATCCATACTACGCCGGCAGCAACCGCACCATGACCGCACATTGGGGCGGTGTGGATAATGCGTTAAACTGGCGCCGTCCGTACACCTGGGGTATGGCGCTGATCACCGGGCCGACTGCGGTTGAAGACAATACGCCAACCGTGCCGAAAACAACCGAACTGCATCCCAACTATCCGAATCCGTTCAACCCCACGACCACAATTCGTTACAACCTTGGACGCGATTCTCATGTTTCAGTTGTTGTGCACGATCTTCTGGGTCGCCAGGTGCGCACGTTAACCAATGAAAATCTCAAGGCGGGTCAACATTCCGTGGTATGGAACAGCCGTGACGACAATGGCCGCCTTGTAGGTGCGGGCGTCTATTTTGTCACGTTGCAAACCGACGACTATAAATCCACACAAAAAATCTTGCTTGTGAAATAAAAATCCGTAACCCATCCACAACCCTGTCAGGGCTACTAGCTCTGACAGGGTTTCTTGTAACGGAACTTTACAATGAAATCCTTGCTCTTTCTTTTATTTTTCTCACTTGCCTTTTCTGTTTACTCTCAACCCCACGAGCATTTGTGGGCCGGGGCCAATCAATATCAACTCTGGTATCAGCCGCCCGAGCGGATATACGAGCAGCTTGATGCCATGCAAGAGGCTAGACTCTCGGTGTTGCGCATTTTTCTCGGCCACCGTCCCTACGATTTTAGTTGGGAAGACCCGCCAGAAGCGTATTCGTTCGAGCCCGAATTGGGGCAATACAACGACGAACTATTGGAAAAGATTGACTTTTTAATGTCCGAGTGCAAAAAGCGCGGCATTTTGTTGATTGTGGCGGTGGAGAATGCCAACTACAATGGACCTTACGAGGAGACGTTTGGAATTTTGGGTCAGTACACCGAACAGTCAGCTCTGGATGCGTTTAAAAATCGATTTGAATATGTTTTGAATCATCACAACGACTATTTGGGCAAACCGTGGAAAGAGCTGGATGAAGTCATTTTGGCATGGGAGATTTCCAACGAGCCGGGCATCAAGTTAGATCAAATTACACATCTTACGCTCGAAGAAAAGACAGCCGTATTGCGCAACTGGTTGAGCGAATTGTCAACGTTTTTGAAACAGATCGATCCCAATACCTTTGTCTCTCTCGGTATTACCGGATACGATCGTTTTTACAACAAGGGCATTGGCGATGATATCCTCGACCTCGGCAACATACCGGATGCGGACATTTACACGCTGCATTATTACGGCGGCAATTTGAGCAGTTGGTTCAACAAAGTCGCCGGAGCCGTGCGCAGTTGGGGCAAACTTCTGGTGCTGGAAGAATTTGGCGTGGAGCGCAAAGTTGGCGAGGCCGAAACGCTGGCCATGTACCGCAGCGTTACGCAAACGTGTTACGAGCACGGGGTGCCGTGGATGTTCTGGCGTCTGGGTCACCGCAAAGATGGCGGCACCTGGTCGATTATGGACGACGATGCGGTATGGCACGAGGTGATCGAGCCGCAAGCCGAAAAAATCAACCGCAAATTAACCGATGACGAATGGACGGTTTACGAAAAGCGTGCCGCGGCCTTGCCGGTGTGGGAGGGATTCGAATCCCAAAAACCGCGGTTTTGGCAGCATTGGGCCGCAACCACGCCGTTTTCAGATGATGCGGTGTTTAGCCAACTGAGCGATGATATAAAATCGCAAGGAAATTTTTCGTTGGCGCTCTCAATCGATCCAGATTTTTCAACTAAAAATATGGCAACCGTCTTTCCAACCCGCATGACTCCGTTTGATTGGGATTTGATCGAGAGTATTAGCCTGGATGTTTACAATGCTCTGGATCAGCCCATAATATTCGAAATTGTGCTGAGTACGGGTGCCGATCGACAGCAGCACGTGCTTGCGTTAGAGTCCGCGCTACAACCGGGCTGGAACAAAGATTTGCGGTTCGATCTGTCTTCGCTCGCTGCCAAGGGATGGATTTCCGAACTTGTTTTTCAAATATCAGGTTACAGCGCACCGGGCATGGTCTATTTTGATAATCTTCGTCTGCTCTCAGAGCTCGCAACATCCACAAAAGAACGAACAGATGCCAAAACTTTTGTTATCCCGGCTTCGTTTCATCTGTCTCGCCCGCAACCCAATCCCTTCACGCACTCAACCGCTGTACGCATTCGAAATGGCGCAAAAGCCTCCATGGCACATGTTGCTGTGTTCAACGTGCTCGGCCAAAAGATCACCGAATGGCAGCAACCGTTGCGATCTAACGAATCTCGGGTGCTGTTGTGGAACGGCCGAAACCAATACGGTGATCGAGCTCATTCCGGGATTTATTATTTGTGCTGCCGTTTGGGGAGCAGCAGTCAGGCTGTAACGTTAGTTTTGGTGGAATCATTCGAATCCTGCCGTTAACATCAAGTCAATATTATGATTTTCATATTTCAAGTGAAGATGTCATTCTTTCAAAAAATGAATGCGCTATCATCGTGCGTACAATTATTTTTCTGTGATTTTTAATAACATTCGTATACTACACATATAAACTATCGGCAAAAAGGAGACGGATTTAATTCTAAAATCCTCGATAAAAAAATTGACGAAACGGTTGATTGTGTGTTCAAGTTGTTGTATTTTATATTATTGATTCTGACAGATTCATCGCATCAAAGTTCTGCATCCTACCGATTAGCCACTATTTTTTAAGTTTTTACACGTGGGTGGAAAAGTAAAAGAGAGATTATACGAACATTGTCCCAAAAGTCTTGACTCTGTAAAACAGGTGTTACGAGTTGCAATCGTATGCCGCCGAACGATATTGGTATAGATATAGGAATAATTGAAAATATCTCGATGTTTTTACCATCGAAACTTGCAACGAAACCAGGGACAATCTGCCAAAACTTTGAAATTCTCATCATATTTTATAGTCATATTTATTTGCACCGACACGTGTTGGGAACGCATCGGTTTCGTCATTGTTTTACAAAAAGTAAAAAATAGTGAATGAAAACATCTGTTTTTGTGTTAGTGCTTGTCAAGATTAATATGTGTGATCGAGAAGTGTGGTTGGATTACGGCTTAACGATATTCACCTTTTAGGGGTTAGCTGATAAAATCAGCACCTAAAAGAT
>CAYPZM010000026.1:0-554 GCA_964414825.1 uncultured Cytophagia bacterium
GCGGATTAACGATGCCGAGCGTATCCCAGCGCTGATCATCGGTGAGCAGAAAAATGATGTTCGGTTTGCGTTTTTTGGCGCAGGATATCAATCCAACTGCTGATATCCCTAAAAGCCCTGCGACACCGGTTTTTAAAAAATGTCGGCGTTTCATGATGTCTCCCGATTCTTTTCGAATTATTTTTTGACTTTTTTACACGCAGCCCACACACCGGCGCATCATCGCCAAACTCGATGGCGCCCAAATCCGGGGCCTCGCCGTGGAAATGCTCATTCACATTCGGCAGCACCACACCTTTGTCGATGGCAATCGCATCCGGTTTGAGCCGCACGTCCACTTGCTTTGGATAATATAAGGGATAGGCTGCTGATTTACGATAAAATTCTTTCCAGTTTGGCGCCACCCATTTGACAAACATGTCTTCATCCACGGCAATGCTGTGCTGCTCATTACCGATACGCAGCAACGGCAGCCCGTCCCGCCACTGGCTTGTGCCGGCGCCCCGCTTGTCCAGCAGCCGGTCGTCGCTACGCGCCACCTCGCGGCCTACCGG
>CAYPZM010000026.1:564-25163 GCA_964414825.1 uncultured Cytophagia bacterium
GGCTTGTGCCAGATTCTCGAAACTGCACCGTTACCGTGGCATTGTGGTTGTCATCGCCGTCGACATACCACTCAAAGCCGGCGCAAATCAACGTCGGCGGCTCGATGAAATGTGTTTGAAAAGAGCTCGGACTTTAATCCCGGCGAAGACTCTTCGGTGCGCTCGCACATTTATTCGGTGCGTAAAAAGTTGGAATCCTATTATGCTCACGAGGGAGCAAGCGACCCGATCAAGCTTGTCATTCCCAAAGGTCAGTATCACGTCTCATTTCGTCGCGTGCCCATGTTTGTCGGGCTGTTCAAAAAAATTCCAATAGTTCATGTCGTTTGGGGAGCGATAACCGCACTTGTGTTGATTGCAGCAGTTTATTTGTGGATCAACAATCTCAATCTGAGAACGAACCATTTTGATAGCAGACCTTCCCTGATTAACATTCCTGTATTTATCAACTTTACGGCACCTCTCCTGACGGATTTTGTACACTCTAGTAAAACGCCATAAAGTACAGATAAATTATTGTACCTATCTATATCTTTATTAATAATAGTGATACTGCTTCCGGAGGAAACAGTTTATTTTACGGCATGCTAATTGCTTTATTCAGGCAATCATGTGGTAAACGTCAGAATTTGAACAAATACAAGGAGGCTACACAACGATCTATCACCGCATCTCGATCTCATTTCTTTGCGATGCACCGACTTTGCCAAGCACCTCTAATTTACGTTCAAGCGCCGTCTAAACAAGCCATCTTTAAACATCTATCGTTATTAGCATTCGTGAAAAAGCCTTCCTCTCGAATCACGCGGATTTTCTGCGGATGAAATCCGGTGATTTTTCTTAAGGGACGGGCCCATAAAATAGTACAACATGCATCTCTGTCTTGCTTAACATCATGTTTGACCAAACACGGGAAAACGTTTGTTTTTGGAGAGCTATGCTCTCTCTGTTTTCCCTTGCCTCGGTATTCAACGGAATTTTTCAAATACTGTTTGCGCGAATACAACCATCACCTATACCCTGCCCGAGGCACAACATGTGGACATTTTGGTGTACAACATCAAATGCGACCTGGTGAAGCAACCAGTCTCCGGCCCAGCCAGGCCAATGTCTATCATGTTGCCTGGGATGCCACAACCGCCGGTGGTCATATTGGGGCCACCGGTGTTTATCCAAGCCAAAGTGTTGCAAGAGATAAAAAAGATGAACCGGGTACCACAGACCTTTTCGGTCGCTTGGTGAAATGTTGCCTTTGGGGAGTTTTCCAAGGGCAACATTTTGTACGTGGTCATTTTAGGTGTCACTTTATAATGTCAAAGGCTTGTGCTCTGTGTATTCAGATGGTCATATGTCAAGTTCGAATGACAAGTTTTATGTTAATGTTATTAATAAGTTAAAGTTGTTTCTTGGCAGTCAAGCAAAGTCGGCACAAGATTTGCTTTATTACCTAAATATTGCATGTGGATAAAAAATTTGAACAAACGAAAAGGAGGATAGTACACAAGAAAATCACCTTATATCTTTCGGGTAACACGCATCCACTGAACGACTCCCCAGTTTTAGCATTCCTCTATTTTTGCACCGTTGTGCCAAAAGCCATTTGCATTAGAATAACATTTGTGGCATTCTCAAAGGTCCCTGGGCTAGAGAATTAAAGTTGTATGGTTTTCCATGGCGGGCAAAACAAACCATTTGTTGTATCAAAGTGCATCCTTGAATAGCCAAGAGTAGTAGTAATAGAAGGGTGCTGGCAACCCGACGATTCGAGTAGCTCAGCATTCATAACGACTCCTGTCATCGCACGGAATGTCAAAAAAATTAAACTAACAGAAAGGAATAACCATGGTACATCAGAAATCATTTAAACGCATGTCCTTAACATGGATCCTGCTCGCTTCTCTTTTGTTGGCTCCCCAGCTTTTCGCGTGGGTTCATCAGGGCGATCTGATTATAACAAGTCAGGCCGATATTAATGTCATAAAAAGCGATCTTAAAGAAGTGACGGGTGATTTGATTATATCAGGATCGGACATTCGTAACCTCAATCAGCTATTCGTGTTGGAAAAAGTCGGAGGTTCATTATCAATAAAAAACACACCCAACCTAAAGAATCTCGATGGTCTGTCCTCGCTTAAAACGGTGGCCAAGAATGTAGAACTTGATGTGCAAGTTCAAGCGCCGCAGTTTATACCAAAACGGTTGCGTCAGATTGACCAACTGAAAAACAATAGATAAGTACGGCAAAAAGCGTAGAGGCCATTGACATCACGGCGAGTACATTGAGAGTAGGGCTGACTTTTTTAATGATACTATTGAATGACAGAATAAAAAGGAGTGCCCTATGAATTGTATGAAAGTTAAATTGGTGACGGCCATTCTTATGCTGGTCGTGTTTTCAGCTTTTTTATTTACAACAACTCCGCTTTTGGCCAACGCGACCTCTGAAAGCACTACAGAAAGCGGTGGTATTTACACGTATACGCAAATCGTCGATGAGTCTAGCACATCTCCCCATGCAACCGGCGGGTTTGAAGTATACAGCGACGGGAATGGAGATTTCGGATGGATGCACGATTTTGATGCCTATGATCAATCCAATCTGCTCATCTTGTCTGTAACTTTGACAATTAGTGCATTTGATGTTGATTCCGATGTGGCGGACGGAGAATTTGATGCGATTACTGGCGACGGTTCTCCACTTAACCCGCAGTACTTGCAAGGAACGTCGGATCAAATGTCGATTACTGACTTTAATGTCGATCCAACTGCACTGAGCGATGGTGTTCTTAATGTTTATTGCGACATTGATATGTACAACACGGGGTGGCTGACGAGAATCGATTATAGTAAAATTACTATTACGTACCAATTCAGCAGCAATCAGGCGCCTTATAAACCTTCCGTATCCATCTCACCGACCGGAGTTCCCTCTTCAATGGATGACTTGGTGGCGACAGTCACCGGCCCCAGCCCGGCTGATCCGGATGGTGACACCGTAACATATGAATATCGTTGGATGGTGGACGTTGGTGGCGGCTATGGTTTTGTAGATGACGAATTTGCCGGCAAATCAAACAATACCGGCAACACGGTACCTTCTTCGCAAACCAACAATGGTGAGACCTGGAAAGTAGAGATTACACCCATCGATCAATACGGGGCGCGCGGTACCAAAACCATTGTCACATTTTCTGAAATAGGTGGCAATAACGCGCTGCCGGTGGCAAATGCAGGCAGCGATTTTACGATCGCACCCAATACTCAGTTCACCCTGGACGGCTCCGGCTCATCAGATAGTGACGGCAGCATTACCGCCTACTTGTGGGAGTACTATAACGGCTCCTCCTGGGTGAGCATTGGTTCGTCAGTTTCGGTTCAACATTCCTTCTCCTCGGAAGGAGCATATCAAGTTCGATTGACTGTAACGGATGACTATGGCGCACAGGCGTCGGATCAAATTTACGTTACAGTGGATGGAGAGGCAGCACCACCGCCGACATATCCGGAAATGGTCATTAAAGGCAGTGGTAGTGAAATTGCCAATGGCGATACCTCGCCGGCAACGAGTGATGGAACAGACTTTGGCTCGGTTGCCATTAGCGGTGAAACTGCATCGCAAACCTTTACTATTGAAAATATCGGTGATGCCGCGTTAACGTTGAGTGGCAGCCCCATCGTCTCTCTTTCAGGCATCAACGCAGGCGACTTTTCCGTAACGACACAGCCGTCATCTTCGATTGCAGCCGGGAATTCTACCACATTTGTCGTGCAGTTCGATCCCAGCGACACCGGCGTGCGCTCGGCTTCGGTAAGTATTGCCAACGACGATTCGGATGAAAATCCATATACCTTTAGTCTTCAGGGCACAGGTACCGCACCGGAAATGGACATTACACAAAATGGCTCCGGTATTGCCAGCGGTGGCTCTTATGACTTTGGCGAGGTGCTCCGAGACGAATCCAGCACCATCAGTTTTACGATTAATAATATGGGCGATGCCGTATTGAATCTCGGTGGTTCACCCATTGTGTCGATATCTGGAGATGCGACATTTAGCGTTGTGACGCAGCCGTCCTCAACTGTTGGTGTTGGCAACTCTACGACCTTTACCGTCAAATTTGCGCCCACCAGCGTGGGCAGCACGTCCGCAACACTCAGCATTGCCAGCGACGATCCGGATGAAAATCCCTACACATTCGATCTCTCCGGCACTTGCGTCTTTCCGGATATCGAAATCTTTGGCAGCAAAGTCATTGCCGCGGGCGACATGACACCGTCAACGGACGATGGCACCGATTTTGGATTGCGGCACATCCCGGACGATTCCGTGACCCGCGTCTTTTATGTGGAAAATACCGGTACTGCCGACTTGGTTCTGGATGCCCCGGGTATTGTGCTCACTGGGTCATCCGATTTCAAGGTTGTGTCACAACCGGCTTCGCTGACCATTGAAGCAGGAAATAAAGTGGCGTTTTCGATCCGTTATACGCCAACGGTGAACGATACCGTAAAAACCGAACTCTTCGTTGCTCACAATGCCGATGACTCTCCGTATACGTTTGCCCTGCATGCCGTTGGCGGGCTGGAAGAAATTACAGTCACAGCGGCCGAAGACATTGCAAATGGGGATATGCAGCCCAGTGCGGAAAAGGGTACCGACTTTGGCTCGGTATACACGCGGGAAATACAAGATACCTTGACGGTGATCATCGAAAATACCGGAAATTGGCCGCTCGATCTCTCGAGCATAACCAGTTCGAATGACGCTATTTTTGCACTTGTGTTTTCAGAGGTCGAGACGTTGAATCCCGGCGAAAGCCAAATGGTTAAAATTGTCTTTGATCCCGAAACCGATGGAGAAGCTACCAGCATCATCAGCATTGAATCTTCGGATGCGGATGCCACACCCTTTACCTTTATGGTACGAGGCGAAGGAACGTGGCTCGGTAGCATTCGTGCTACAGTATGGCATGACAAAGACGCCAATGGTGATTTTGATGCCACGGATGAAGGTCTTAGAGATGTGCTGGTTTATCTTTCCAAAGCCGAAGATAAAACCGCCTATGGCAAACATTTGACCAATGGTGCGGGGCAAACAAAATTCGACGGCCTTGAGGGCGGCGAATATATTGTAACGTTCGATGTCGGCACATTACCGGAGAACGGCACGTATACGAATGGCGCGTTAGTACAAGCGGTTGAGATTGGTGAAAATTCACAAATGAGTGAAGCTTTGCTTGCTGTGCATTATCCAGATAGCACCGATATCGAAGAGTACAAAGATGACACCGAACTGCCCTGGGATGGCGACTTGATTTATCATTCTGGTTCTCCAGACTTTGAAAAAGAACCGTGGAGTAATGCGGTTGACAAAGATTTATACGAGTGGGATGGAACTGCTACGGTCACTGAAGATGAGAATGGTATCGTCTGGGGCGTTTTTAAAGTACAAGGAGGTCCCTGTCAATTCAACCGAGTGACTATTGTAAACGATGACGGAGCTGATGACAACAGTTATCATTCCCGCCAAGTGCAAAAGCTCGAAATCTATGTTTCGGAAACCGGGGCCGATTCCGCTGATTTTGTCTATGCGGCAACGGTTAACATTGATGAGACAAAAGAGTGGCCAGCCGTTTACAAATTTGGGGATACTTTTGTAGCCACATATGTAAAAATCGTCATTATAGATCCGGATCGTGGGCCAGGTGGTTGGCGCCAGATTACAGAGTTTGCACTGGGTGAATTGGATGAAACCCTTTGGATGGCCAAGCCAAATGCTGAAGAAATGGCAGCCGTTGAGCTTCCCACCGAGTATTCGCTCAGCCAGAATTATCCGAATCCGTTCAATCCCATCACCACCATCAGCTATACCTTGCCGGAGGCTCAAGATGTGGACATTGCCGTGTTCAACATCAAAGGCGACCTGGTGAAGCAACTGGTTTCCGGCCGCCAGGATGCCGGCGTCTACAATGTGAGTTGGGATGCCACAAATGCCGCGGGTCAAAAAGTGACCACCGGGGTGTATATCTATCGTATTCACGCCGGGGTGTTTGAAGAGACGCGAAAAATGACACTAGTTCAGTAATATTCACCCTGACAGGGCTCCAAGCCCTGTCAGGGCTAATTTATCCCAGGACAGTGAGGAGAACACTAATGATACGACATACCAAGCAAACGCATTACATCAGCTTCATGCTGCTGTTCGTCTGCCTGGCGGCCACACCGCGAATTTTGCAAAGTCAGAGCAAAATTTTAGCGCTGCCTGAAGGATTCTGCCTGACGAATCCCCCCCCAAAAAACAAGGGTTCTGACATCCAACACTACGAAGAAATGATCCGGCACGTCGGGGATTTGCTATGGAGTGCACCGGACAATATGAGTTCCTGGGCCTACATTTCGACAAATTTCGGCGCAGCGCCTGCCGGGCAACAATTGGTAAACACAGCCGACGACTTTGTCGTGCCCGAGGGGCGTTTCTGGACGATCCAAGAATTTAATAGTGCGGGTATGACAAGTTCTTTATGCACTTTATATCCGGATGGTTTTACTATCGCCATTTATGAGGATAACGGCGGGTTACCTGGCTCTGAAATATTTACGGAAACCACCAAAGAGGTGACAGATCCAAAGACCCAGAAAATTGTGCTATCGAATCCCCCGGTTTTGGAAGCTGGCCATTATTGGATTTCAATATATGCTGAACATGAAACAGCTTCTGCTCCGGAATATTCGACATCCTGGTATTGGCAGGCTGCATCAAACCAGATAGAACAGGTGCCGGCGTTGAGAAATCTGCATGGAAATTTTGGAGAGTTTTCTTGCAAGTCGTTTCCAACTTTGGGAATCAATGAACCCGGTATGTATTTTTCTCTTTATGGCATTGAAAGAGCACGCATTGGCACCATCAACGCAACAGTTTTTTTCGATAAAAACGCCAACAGTCTTTTGGATGAAGGCGAGCCCGGCATCAGAGATATTATCGTTATGCAGAATCAGATAGGCTATAAAGACGCCCATTCGAAAAAGGAGACCGATGCCCTGGGGCAAGCGCAATTTGACCGACTCGACTGCGGCGAGCATCGTGTAATGGTCGACGAAACCACGCTGCCCGAAGGTGGTGTCTGCACAACCGGCGGCGCAACCGTAACGGCAACCATTTCTGAAACCTCTCGAACTATCGACGTGCAGGTGGGCTACTATTATGCCGACTCGACGGTCATTGAAGAACACAACAAAGATGTTGTTCTGCCGTGGGACTTGCCGCTCGCTTTTGTCGAAGGCTCGCCCTCCTTTTCCAAAGAACCGTGGAGCAATGCAGTGGATAAGAGTATAGATGACTGGAAGAATAACGCAACGGTTAAAGAAGATGAAAATGGCAATGTGTGGGCAATATTTGAAACGATTGGCGGCCCTTGCCAGTTTGATCGTTTGACCGTTATCCCCATGCATTTTGGCCATCGCACAGAAGAGTACTCTTATCGTTGGGCGCAGGAGCTTGTTGTTTACGCGTCCATGACCGGAACAGATGCGGCTGACTTTAGCCTTGTGGATACGATCAAAGTCGATACTCGTTTGATAAAAGGCGATGGGGAACCCGACTTTGTTTATTTATTGGGCCAGACCTTTATCGCCAAGTATGTAAAGATTGTCATCACTCTACCGGATTTGGGTCCGGACGGTTGGCGCCAGCTCGCCGAAATCGGTCTTGGCGAATTGGATATTATGCCGGACGTTGCGAAACAAAATTCTCAGCAAGCAGAACCTGAGCTGCCGACGGAATACTCGTTGAGTCAAAATTATCCGAATCCCTTTAACCCGGTTACCACCATCAGCTACACCCTTCCCGAAACACAGAACGTGGACATAACGATCTATAACATCAAAGGTGATTTGGTGAAGCAATTGGTTTCCAGCCGCCAGGACGCCGGTGTGTACAATGTGAACTGGGATGCCACAGCAAACAATGGCCACAAGGTGACCACCGGGGTCTATATTTATCGAATTCGCGCCGGGAAATTTGAGAAATTTAAAAAGATGACACTGATGCAGTGAATACTTTAAGATCGTTTGGTGAACCGTTGCCTTTAGAGAGATCCTCCCTAAAGGCAACACCAATTTTACAAAATTCAACATCGTGATGCCGGACCGCTTTTGTGTATTTACACTATGACGGGATGATCAATCGATCAAAAGAAAAGCCACTCCTCATAGGCAACTGTTGCAGATACGTTGCAAAGCATTTCAATTACTCACCAGATATGCGATTAATCGTATATCTACACGACGTTGACCGTCGGCTCTCGGCATTCTGCCTGAAAACTGCAGAATAAAAGTTATTGGCTGAGCATTCTGAAATATCTTTGCCAAAATGACTTGTATTCTGGATGTTCTCGACTGGGGTTTAAGGTTTATCGAATTTTGCCGTAAACAATTCTCATGAACTCGCTTCATTCTAACCCCAGAAGGAGGACGTATGAAAAAAGCAAAAAATTGGGGCCTTGTTTTTTTGGTCTTCATGTCGGTGTTGTTGTGCTTTGCTTCACAAAAAACATTCGCTCAAGATGTTTTTATCCCGGATATTTCCGGCATCACTTTTAACAAGTCAAGCCAGGACACCTCATACCCGGTGGCTGATCCTTTTACATTGCATAGTATGCAGGTTCTGCCGATCGACCTCACGGTCATGTATGATGTTGACGCTGATCAGTTTAGCATATTCGGTCTGCTTGTGTTGGTCGTCGGTAGCGACTCAGTGGCGACATCACTTGGCGATCAGAAAAATCCCGGATTCAAGACCGAAAATGACAAAATTTCGCAGGTGATCTTTACACCCACCAAGGATTTTACAATCGCCGGATTAGGCTTTTCGCCTCGCCAGATGACGTTCAAATATGACGTTACAAACGACCGCTATGTGATGTTTGGAATCGTGCAGGTCAATCTCGAACAGGATAAAATTGATGCTTTACTTGGTGACGAAAGCGATCCCGGCGTGATCATTGAGGATGGAGGATTTGATCAGGTGGATATTGGAGTGACCGATGCCTTTTCCTTGAAGAACTTGCGCATAACGCCGTCCGAGTTTACCTTTATGCTCGAGCCGGGCGTAAACAGATATATGATCTTTGGCACGGTGAACCTTGAAACCCTGGCCGGGGAGCGCTTTGCGCCGGAAGGCGACGATAGCGAGATTATTGCAAAAATTGTCGATGGCGCCGTGAGCGAGCTCTCCTTCAGCTTGACCGATCCCTTTCAATTACGTTGGCTGAACATAAAGCCCTCCGATATGCAGTTTGAATGGGAACAGGACCGCTTTGTTATCTATGGCAAAGCCACAGTGACCCTCGAAGGCGATTCACTTGATGCAGCGCTGGGAAACAAAGTTGATCCTGGCATTGAAATCGTCGACGGCACGATCGAACATATAAATATCGATATCACATCAGACTTTTACCTGAATTATGTGCAACTCACTCAACACAACCTCACCTTTAAATGGGACGATTCCAGCAGCAGCTTTATCATGTACGGCGATGCCAGGCTGGTCCTTCAAGGTACTTCGTTTCAAGCACAACTTGGCAGTGCGTCCAATCCTGGCCTGCAATTGATTGATGGCGCCATCGACCATATCACATTTACTTTTTCTGATGCTTTTAACGTCGAAGCACTGTCTGTTACACCGATTGATATGACCCTTGCATGGGCCAAAGAAAGAAACAAACAAGCTTACGTCATGTACGGGGACGCGACTGTAACCACCGCAGGCGGTGATATATTTACCGGCGATTTCGGATCGGCAAAAAATGCCGAAATCTATATCTCGTTCGGTTTGATATCTTTTATGAGCCTTAATATTAGTGCCGAATTTAACCTCAAGCAGCTTCAATACGAACCGGTAGATGTTTACTTTGAGTGGGACAGGAACCGGCAAAGGGAAAGATGCATTCTCTACGGCGAGGCATACGCCATTATAGAGGGGGATTATGTGGGTGTCCAAATTGGCGATCAAAGCAAGCCTGGCGCTGAATTTATCAAGGGAGTCGTTGATTCCATCACTATGGATATCTCTGATCCTTTTGTCCTCAAAGATCTGCGATACAGCCCTATCGATCTCGAGCTCAAGTGGGGAGAGTCGCAAGACAAATATACTCTGTACGGCAAAACCATGGTTTCCATTGAAGACGATAATCTCAACATTGCGTTTGGTGATTCGTTATCACCTGGCATTGAGCTAACAAATGGCAGTCTTGATTTTATAAACATCGATGTTGCAGACCCATTTACGTTAAACGATCTGCAATTTCTTCCGCACAATATCACGTTCAGGTGGGATAAAGCGCAGGATAAATATGTAATGTTTGGTGATGTTACGGCAGTAGTTGAAGGCGATTCTCTCGAAGCTGATCTGGGGAGCTCCGCAAATCCAGGAATTGAAATTGCCGACGGGACTGTCGAGTTTATTAACCTGGGGCTCACCGCGAAGTTTCGATTAAAAGAGCTGCAGTTTGCGCCGGACGGCCTCAGTTTTGCATGGGATAAAACTCAAAAACTGTACAAAATTTTTGGCGCTGTCACAACAACGACGAACGGCGGCGATGCTTTCACCGGCCAGCTTGGCTCGGCTGAAACTCCCGGAATTGAAATCTTGAACGGCAGCGTCGATTTTATCAATATCGACGTCACAGCGGACTTTCACTTGAAGGGCCTGGATTTTATCCCTCACAACATGACGTTTGAATGGATCCGCGCCACCGATGAATATATCATGTACGGCAATATCGATGTGACAACCGAGGGCGGCGATTCGTTTCATGGCCAGCTAGGGGACCGGGATGATCCGGGCATCGAAATCGTCAATGGCAAAGTCGATCATATTTATATTGGCGTAACCGCCGATTTTACCATGAAACAACTGCAATTTACGCCCACCGATTTAACCTTCAAATGGGATAAATCCAGCGACCACTATCTGATTTACGGCGACGTTTCGATTGCCATCGAAGATGACCACATTGATGGGCATTTGGGCACAAGCGACGCGCCAGGCATCGAAATTGTCAACGGCGGCGTCAATTTTATCAATGTTGGCGTTGATGCCGAGTTCACCCTAAAATCTTTACAGATCACGCCGAACAATCTAACCTTCACATGGGATAAAGTGCAGGATATCTATTTGATCTACGGCGACATATCGGCAAAGGTTGAAGGCGACGTTATTGATGCAAGTCTCGGCGACAAAGCCAATCCCGGCATCGAAATTATCGACGGCGCGCTGGATCATATCAACATTTCGGCTACGGACGATTTCCACCTAAAGGGACTGCAGTTCATGCCGCGCAACCTGACGTTTGAATGGGACAAAACAAACGACAAGTTTGTGCTATTTGGCGATGCGGACGTATCCATCGAAGGCGATTCCATGGATGTCGAGCTCGGTGATACCGATAACCCCGGCATTGAAATTGTGAACGGCGCCGTCGAACTTATCAATATGGGCGTTTATGCAGATTTCCAATTGAAGGATATGACCTTTACGCCGACTGATCTGACGTTTGTTTGGGATAAGCAGCAGAATCAATATATCATTTACGGGGATGTGACAGCGACTACGCTTGGCGGCGATGTCTTTGATGGCCAGCTTGGCTCTGACGCGGATCCCGGCATTATCATCAGAACGGGTAGCCTCGAGCACATCCGGGTCGGTATCAGCGCTGATTTTAAGCTAAACGGGTTGAGCTTTGCGCCCTCCGGCTTGACGCTAGAGTGGACGTCCGATAGCGACAATTATATCATTTATGGCGAGGTGACGGTCACGACGGTCGGCGGCGACTCGTTTGACGGCCATCTCGGCAATGCGGACGATCCGGGCATTGAGATCGTTGACGGCAGTGTCGAACATATCAATGTCGGCGTCACCGCAGTTTTTAACCTAAAAGCCCTCACCTTTTCGCCCAAAGATTTGACCTTTCAATGGGGCGCAAACGACGATAAATATGTCATCTTTGGCGAGGTCAGCATCACCACGCAGGGCGGCGATTTGTTTGACGGCCGGTTGGGCGACGCGGAGAATCCCGGCGTCGCCATTGTCAACGGCAGTGTCCAGCATATCAACCTTGGCGTCACGGCTAATTTTGACCTTCACGGCCTGACCTTCGCGCCAAAGCGATTGACCTTTGAATGGGACAAACAGCGCGATCTTTATCTTATTTATGGAGATGTACTCGTCGCTGTCGAAAGCGATTCTATAAACGCTCAGCTCGGCGATCAAGCCGATCCCGGCATCGAAATCATCAACGGCGTCGTGGATCATATCAACCTCAGCGTCACCGCGGATTTCCACATGAAGGGCCTGCAGATCGCGCCGCAGGATTTGACCTTGGAATGGGATAAAAACGCAAATAAATATGTCTTCTACGGCGAGATCGACGTGAACCTTGAGGGCGATACCTTTGATGCGCTACTCGGCGATCAAAGTGATCCAGGCCTGGAAATCATTGACGGGCAGGTCGATCATATCAACATCGGCATTACCGCGGATTTTCACATGAAAGGGCTCGAATTCGCGCCGAAACACCTAACCTTTGAATGGGATAAAGCGCAGGATAAGTATCTCATTTACGGTCAGGTCGCCGCCACAATGGAGGGTGATACGTTTGACGCCTTGCTCGGAGACCACGCCGATCCCGGCATCGAAATCATCAACGGCGCAGTTGATCATATCAATCTTGGCGTCACCGCGGATTTTAATTTGAAAGGCCTGGATATCAATCCACAAGATTTGACGATTGAATGGGACTCGGCGGAATATGGCAACAGCAGTGTCAACCGCTATCTATTTTATGGCGCGCTCAATTTGAATATCGACGGCGACATTATAGATGCCGGGTTTGGCACTAAAAAGAATCCCGGCTTGTTGCTTGAAAACGGCGTCATCAAACATATTTTGATCGATATTAACAGCGATCTCAAGTTTGGCAACTTGGAGGTGGAGACCAAAGACTTGACGCTGGAATATCAAAATAAAATCTATCATCTTACCGGCACTATGCTCGCCAAAGATGTATGGAAGGCCGAGATCAATCTGGGGAAGGGCAACCAGGCCGGCGTCGAGCTGGACGTTGCCGGCGAACACGATACGTTTATCCTCGAGGATGTGATTTTTCTCATCGAACATGCAGAGCTGGGTTCGATTGATTTCAAGCGTATCGAGCTGGAATTTAAAAACAACACCATCGCCGATTGCGACTTGTATGTTTCATTTCCGCCCGGATGGGAAGTAGAAGGCGACATCAAGTTTGTCGGCAATCCGGCCAAAGTGCACGAGGTGATCCTGGATTGGGAAGCGGAAAATATTGAAGAGGCGATAGAGATTCCGGGCACCGGCGCCGTGCTGATGTACATCAAGGGCGACATCAACAACATCGACCGGCCCTCAGAATTGACCTTTACCGGCGACATTGGTCTCACCTACGGCGGCCCGTTCGACGTTGACGGCCACGAGCTCACCCTCATCCACATAGATGATTCGGTCGAGATTTCCAAATCCTACCTCAAAGTCGGCGGCGACATTGGCATTGGCAGTTACCAGAGCGGCTCCACCTGGCATAATGTGCTCGGTTATGGCGATGTCAATTTTCATTTTTACTGGCACGACTATTACAAGATTTATGGAAAATTCAAAATCCCGAACGATCCAATGATCGAAGCTTCGGCAGACGTTCTCATCAGCGATTCCGGCAATTTTGATGCCTTGGTCGATGTCGAATTTATTGTGCCGCACTTTGTGCCTTACATCCACGGCAAGCATTTTGGCAGCGTTGACGGCGCCATTCGGTATCTGCACGGTCATTCAACCCACAGTTACGCCGCCGGCTGGACAAAGGTCGATTTGTGGCTGACCTCGTTTCATATTGGTGCCAAATATAACCTGGGCACCAAACATTTTAGTGAGATCGGCAGCGGTACGATTAAACACATCAAAAAAGATATTCACCGCGACGAAGGCCTGTCCAAAACAAACAGCGCCGCCGGTGGATTCACAACGCTGACGCAGACCTTCGAGCTTGCGGCGCCGTCGCCAACTTTTGCGCGTATTCACCTGGGGTGGCCGACTGTTATCGACACCGCTTATGTGACCGTGACCGGTCCGGAAGGGCATCTTAATTTGATTCCCATCACCGTTCAGGATGACGGCGATTCCACGTCCATGCCGATCATTACGGCCGGTGAAAACCTGACTACCGTTGTCAATGACACGACAGTCGAATTTTTGCTCGCTGCAAATTCCTCCATCCGTACCGAAAGCGATGCCGAGAAAGCGCCGCTCGCGCCCGGGCAGTATCGGGTCGGATTTTATTACCAAGGCGCTTTGGGTATCGACTCGATGCGCATTCGAGCGGATCGGCTTTATCCGCAGCCTACCGGCAGCATCACGGCGAAGGAAAATAAAGACGGCAGCATCGACCTCGATATCAGCTACAACGCTTATATCCCGGATTCCTGCATCGTCTCCATTTTTTGGAATGATAGCACAAACTATAACGGACGATTGGTGGCTCATTTGCCATACGGAGAGATCGCTGGAGATGGGAGTGGTTCAACAGTGTATAATTTTGTGCCCGCCGAATTGCACGCCGATGAGGATTTGCTGTTTTATATGGTCATCGATGATCATATCAATACGCCTTTTTACTCAGACTTTACGCCGACAGTCGTATATGATCCGCCGATTTATGGCAACATCCAAGTCGTAGACGCCGATTCCTTGCGCAGCGGCATCACGGTTTTTATCGACGACTCAGGCAATGGGAAATTCGATATCAACAGCGATTCCACAGAGGCGTGCTGCATCACCGATGGCGACGGCGATTTTTCCTTTCATCGCCTCGATCCCGATAATTATTGTATCGATATTGTTGTGCCGAATGGTTACGAGCTCGACGCCTCCTCACCGAACAGCATGCCCGTCAACATCAATTATGACGGCCAGCCGATTGAATTGAATTTTATGTTAAGGAAAAGTCAATGACCCATAGAGCACAGCGAATCCTCAATTATAGCTATGAAGGAGACCTCAAATGAAGCGAAACAATATACCTTTCAAGCAGCATATAGGCACCGTGCTTGTTATTTTCTTTCTTTTTTACCAAGCCGGTTTTGCCGAATTGTTCAAAGTCACTGACGGCGCCACAAACGAGCACAGCCACTTTGGCTGGGATGTGGCTATGAGCGAAAAATATGCCCTGGTATCGGCCGCCAACGAAAACAATGAATTTGGTCCGTGCGCCGGGGCTGTTTATGTTTACGAGCTTGTTGACGGTGCCTGGGCCAATGTGCAAAAATTAACGGCGCCTGACGCGGCGGCAAACGCCTACTTTGGTCATGCGGTCGCAATGGATAGCAGTCTCGCCGTCATCAGCGCTATTGGCTCGTTTGCTAACGGCCCGTTTAGCGGCTGCGCTTACATCTTTCGCCGCCAGGGCAGTTTGTGGCATTTTGAGAAAAAGATAACCCCTAAAGACGGTGCGCCCATCGCACGATTCGGACAGTCTGTGGACGTCAATCAAGACCTGGTTCTTGTCGGTGCCCCTCAAGCGTTTGGCACTGCGCCGAACAGTGGTGCGGCTTATATATTTCGATATGCAAAGGCTGAGTGGCGACAGGAAGCCAAACTCGTTGCCGACGACGGTTTAAGCGACGACTTTTTCGGCTGGTCAGTCGCGCTGAACAATAATGGCTCCGCCCTGGTTGGCGCCTACAGTGCGACCGGAAACGTTGAGAAAGCCGGCGCGGCCTACCTGTTTGAACGGATGCAAGATGGCTGGATGCAGACGGCAAAGCTGTTCGCGGACGACGGAGGCGAGCGCGACCTGTTTGCCTACAGCGTTGATTTGACGGATAATCACGCACTGATCGGCGCTTATCAGCATCAAGATGAGGGACAATCCTGCGGCGCGGCTTACCTGTTTCATTTTGATGGATCGACCTGGACGCAGCGACATCTGATACAGCACTCGCAGCCAAATCATCACGATTATTTTGGCATCGAGGTCTGCTTGAGTCATAAAATCGCCGCCGTGTCGGCCTCGCGCGATGAGAATGACGAGGAAATGGACAAAGGCGCCGTTTACCTTTTTGAGTATACGTCGGATGCGTGGCATGAAATCGAAAAACTGACGCCCGAAGATGGCGCGGCGCACGATCATTTTGGCTTGTCCGTTGACATGTTCGGCCCAACCGTGCTGGTCGGCGCCCGGTCAAACGACAACAACACCGACAATGACGGTGCGGCCTATTTCAGCAGCCCGGGATCGCTGACGTCGGTGGAAACAGCACCGGCAATCCCAAAGGTGTTTGCGCTGCATCAAAACTATCCCAATCCGTTTAATCCCACCACAACCATTAAATTTGATTTACCTGCGCCCGAGCTTATCAAACTGACGATTTACGATATTCTCGGTCACCAGGTCCGCACGTTGGTGCACAAAAAGTATGCAGCGGGCTATCACGCTGTTGTATGGGATGGCTTGAATGATAGCGGACTCCTGGTTGGTTCAGGCATGTACGTTTGCAAAATAAAAGCCGGTGATCATATCGTATCGAAAAAAATGACGTTTTTAAAGTAGGCCATGTACCTAAACCTTGGGAGCCTGTTGAAAAAATTCCGAAAAGAACGTTTCTCAACTCACTCCCGTGAAGGCAGGTATCTATTTTTATAAGAGTTCTGGATGCCTGCCTCCGCAGGCATGACTTGGTATATAGCTTTTACGACAGTCTCCGGAGGTTTTGAAAACTCCGGAGTTTATCTTTTCAAAAGATCAGAGCTTTTTAAAAAAGTTTTAATGAATATGGAGGCAGATGTGAAAGACTATTCCAAACGCGGGTTAATGCACTTTTTCTTTTTGAGCTGCTTTTTCATTATATGTTTTCAACCGCGCCCGGTGATGGCGAGAGTTTATAACGGAGACCTGTTTTTGGATGAACAAGCGAAGGTCGATAGTCTGGGTGACTTGACCCAAGTTAACGGGGATCTTCTGGTGCACCGTCTTGATATTACCAATTTGGATTCGCTGCACCACCTTACTTCAATAAGTGGCATGCTCATTATTGATAATTGCCTAAATCTGACAAACCTGGATGGCTTGTCCTCGTTGGAGACCGTGTCAGGAGATGCTATTATTGATGGTACTGCATTGGCAAATATTGACGGGCTCTCCTCGCTGCAATCCACCGATTTACTGTCTATCCGCTACAATCCTAATTTAACAACTATTGACGGGCTCGCTCAATTGACCTCTGCAGAGGTTATTTACTTGGAGGATAATTCAGCGTTAGCCTCTCTGGATGGATTTGCCAACCTAACGTCTATCAATGAACTGACTATCAAAAGAAACAGTGCTCTTTTGTCCATAAACGGATTTGCAGCGCTTCAGAGCGCTTCTCATTGCTATATTGAAAACAATACAGCATTGACGAACATTAATGGATTTGGTGCTGTTGAATCCGTTGAGAATTTAAGAATCTCTTCGAACCCGTCGTTGACAGACATTTCCGGATTTGGTTCTCTTGAAACAATTGAAAATCATTTAACGATTGAAAATAATGCACAGCTTGGCACGCTGAACGGATTTCCCGCGCTAAGGTCGGTTGGCAACATTATAAAAATTAAAAACAACACCGTTCTTTCCGATATCAGCGGATTTGGCGGCTTGCAGCAGGTCGGTGATCTCATCGTGGAAAATAATGCTGCACTGCCAGTTCTGGACGGATTTGATGCGCTTTTATCCTGCAGTCATTTAGAAATTCTCGACAATCCACAACTGTCAACCATTCGTGGATTTAAAAATCTGCAGCAGGTTGATGACCATATTCTCATTGAGAACTGCACGAATCTACTCACTCTCGGAGGCTTTGCCTCTTTATCACATTTTCAGGGCGCTTTGTCTATCAGGAACAATGCCGGATTGTCTTCTATTGAAGGTTTTCCAATGCTCCGGAGCGTTGGGGAGCTGGTAATATCTGATAATGCCACCTTGACCAATCTGGATGCTTTCATGAACTTGCATACTGCCTTGGAAATACGTATCGCTAATAACACTCAGTTGACGCAGTTTTGCGGACTCGTTGATGTCTCGGCGAATAGCCCCGACGATATGGTTTGGGATGTGTTTGATAATGCCGACAACCCGAGTCGCGATGCTGTGCTGGTGTCTTGTTCAGGGACTATTACCGCGACTGTGTTTTTTGACCAGGATGGAGATGGTGCTCGACACAAAAACGAACCGGGGCTCGCGGAAGTAACGGTGCGCATCGATAACGACCTGGAAGATAAAACCACAAAAAGAGTCACCGGATTGGACGGTTGTTGTCATTTTCACAGTCCGGCGCCGGGCCATGCCTGCACAATGGAGATTGAAGAGAATACTCTACCGCCGGGGTTTGCTTACACCACAGCACAGCAGATCGCTCTGGATGGAAACCAGGTTCAAAACAGCCAGTTGTCCGACATTTATTTCGGCTTGCAATTTTCGGACACGACACTGGTGGAAAAGTATAACGAAAATGCCGCTACCGATGAGCCAACCTCACTCGTTTTTATCGAAGGCTCGCCCAGCTTTATCAAGGAGCCGTGGAGCAATCTCGTCGACAGCGATCTTGAGGGGTGGGACGGCACAGCAACCGTGAAAGCGGATGAGAATGGTCATGTTTGGGCGGTTTTTGGTTTTGCTGATGGCGCGGCCATGTTTGACAAGGCAACGCTATTTTTAGATAACGGCACGGACGACGATGCCTACGAGGGCAGGCAACCGGATAGGGTTGATCTCTTTGTTTCTAATTCCGGATTGAGCGGAACCGATTTTGCCTTTTTCGGCCACGCTTATGTGAATAATGCGCGTACGGCTTCGGTTGAGCTCGGTGTGCCGGTTACCGCCAAGTATCTAAAAATTACAGCTCCGAATGTGTCTGATGGCGCCTGGAAACAGCTAGTCGAGATGGTGCTGAGCTGCGCCGGACGAGAAGGGGCCATTCCGGCGACGAAAAGCGTTTCGGTGGCAGAGCTGCCGTCGACATACGTCCTCGGTCAAAATTATCCGAATCCATTCAACCCCATTACCACCATCAGCTACACCCTTCCTGAAACACAGAACGTGGACATAACGATCTATAACATCAAAGGTGATTTGGTGAAGCAATTGGTTTCCAGCCGCCAGGACGCCGGTGTGTACAATGTGAACTGGGATGCCACAGCAAACAATGGCCACAAGGTCACCACCGGGATTTATTTCTATCGTTTACGCGCCGGAGAATTTGAAGAGATGAAAAAGATGACGCTGGTGCAATAAAATCTGCAAGGTCGCTTGGTGAAAAAGACCTTCAGGGAGATTTCCCTGAAGGTCTTTTTATTTCAACAGCAATATTTTTCGGGACAAATCGACCGTATTGCCATCTACGGCTGTCGCTCGCAAACGATACAGGTACACACCACTGGGCACGATAGAACCAATCTCATTCGTGCCGTCCCACTGAACTGAATGAGTGCCCGGCTGGCGCGAATCGGACACCAGAGTTTTCACCTGTTGTCCCTGCATATTGTAGATATCGAGCAGAACATCGGACAGGCTCGATAGACTGTAGCGAATGGTGGTACTCATGTTAAACGGGTTGGGATAGGCTTGGAACAACTCAAACTCGGAAAGCAGACTGCCGTCAAAATCCAGTTTTTTCTCCTTTACCGAGGAAATAGAGCGATCGATGATGCGAAAATTATCAAAAAACGTCATAATGTTGTTGCCACCCACATTAATGCGAAATTGATTGGTAGGGTCGGTTTTGAAAGCATTAAACACGAACGGGCCATATTCATCCGCGCCATCAATTTCAAAAGGCTCCCATGCCTGCGATTCCCAGGGCTCCTGATTTTCCTGCATGCCCCAAAACACGGTCTTTTTCTCTTCTGCATCGGCCAGCAGATAGATTTCATACACATGTCCCGAGTCCGTAGGCACGGTTTGATTCAGTTGAATATGCCATTCCGCTTCACCGCCGTTTTCAATTTCAATGGCAAGGTAATGGGCATCATCAAAATAGAAATCATCATACACTTCCAGAGAAGCTATGGCGCCGCTGTGAGCATTAAATGTCCATCCGGATGTGGTCCCGCAATCAAAACCGCCGTTCTGCAGCATTTCGCCATTCGAAATAGAGCCAACCCGTACGTAAACGGGGTCAGACCAGACTTCTTGTCCATCCATGGAGCGCAACAGCGCCTGAACTTCATAACGGCCTTTGAGCATTTGTTTCCATTCGTACTCCCACGGCTCTCGGCGAATCGAGGTCTTGGGTCGGCCATTGTAGTAAAGCCGCACATCGCGTACGGTTTCATCGGTCACCTGCACATCGAACTTGAAGACAACGTTGCTGCATGGACCGACCACAGCGCCATCCACAGGCTCGGTGATGGCAATGCTCATTTCAGCAAACAGAGCCGGTGCAACAGTCATTACAACCAGCGCCCCCACAAAAAGCAGTAGCAATGTTTTGGACATGGTGTCCTCCTTTTTTGATTGAGACAAACAGGATGGATTGTTCACTTTTAATTAAGAAATATATGGGTAAAATAAAAAGAGTTTTTTTGAGGTATGTTTGATTTATTCAGCTTGGCCGCAAAGGCGCAGTTGGCAGTACTCTGCTACATACTGTGCTGCCAAATCGGAAAATAACCGATTTGCCGCACAATGTCTTGGCCCGCGTCACTAATGACCCAATTAATAAACTGCTTCACGCGGCCGCGTGGCGTATCCACTGTATACAAGTAAAGGTACCGGGTTAGCGGATAGCTATCTTTTGCCACCGCTTGGGTGGACGGCTCGGCACCATTTATTTTTAAATGTTGCACCTGCGATTCATAGGCAATTCCGCCATAGCCAATTGCGGCATCATTTTGGGCCACCGTTTTGACCACTTGAAGCGTGGTAGGCAAAATGCGGCTTTGAGCGGTATACTCTTCGCCCCCCAGAACGTGCTCCTTAAAGTACAAATAGGTGCCAGAGTTGGGAGAGCGGTTCAAAACTTTGATTGTTTGATCCGCACCGCCGAGCTCGGACCAGTTCGTAATATCCCCCTGGTAAATATGCTTCAATTCATCCAATGTTAAGGCATTCACAGGATTATCCGGGTGCACATAAACGCTCAACGCATCTTTGGCCACCAAAATAGACACCCCAACGGAGTTGAACTCTTTTGCCAGGGCTTGAGCTTCCTCCGGCCGTAACGGGCGCGACGCCATGCAGATATCGGCTTCACCATCGGCCAAAGCTTCGGCGCCGGTGGCGGTGCCGCCGCCTTCGACATAGATAGATATGCCACGATGCGTTAGCATGTACTCTTCGGCCCACAACCGCGCCAGAGGCAGCATGGTATCCGATCCTTTGAGTCGAATGACCGGTGGCCCTATATAAGAGGGTGCATAACAACCCAGCAACACGACAACCATTAATGTCAAAACAAACAGAGCTTTCAAATGTCCCTCTAACCGATTTTAGCGCTTTTCAGCAATGGATTGCAATCGTGCCGTAGCGTAAGACGTGCCAGGCAACCATGCGGGCGGTGTTGGATTGTTGGCAATTTCCAGGGCAAAGGCGCACAATACCCGGCAATGTTGCAGGGTCGCTTTCCAGTGCAAAGGTTGATTCAAATCATCGAACGGTGAATGGTAATAGGTTTGCATCCAGGAAAGATGCTGTTTACCCCCCATACTTGGGGCCATATGTTCATAGTCAACGCCATCCATAATTAAAATAGCCGGAATACCCACTTTGGCAAAGACAATTTGGTCCGAACGTGCAAACGATTCTAATCGCGAAAACCGTTGCGGCAATGAACCGACATAAAGTCCCAACTGTTCTGCAATGCGTTCTAACGATGTTCCAAGTGTAGAATATTCCGATCCAAAGCCAATGATGTCGCGAAAGGTATCAAAAATCGCCAAGCCGTCGACATTCAGATGCGCAACGCTTTTATAATGCGGCACCACGGGATTATCGATATAATAGGTTGAACCGAGCACGCCTTTTTCTTCACCCGTGACAAACAAAAACAACACTGAACGTTTAGGGGGAAACGTTTGCAGCACACGAGCCATTTCCAAAACCGCGGCCACTCCAATAGCATTGTCCACTACACCGTTATAGATGGAATCGCCATCCACTGGCGTGCCTATGCCGAGGTGATCGTAATGCGCGGTAACGAGCACGTAGGTATCATTCAAATGATGATCCGTGCCGCTAATTCTGCCGATAACATTTTGCGAGAGAAAATCGCGCTCATTAAACTGGCCCCGAAATGATAATTTTGAATTCAGGTCAAAGCTTTTTATAGAGCGTTGATTGTGCATGTCGAGCGTTTGCTGAAACGAATAAGGCGCTTGCTCAAATAGAAGCTCGGCGGATAGCGGATTCATCATCAAACTCAGATGCCCGGTAACCGAATAAGCCAAGGTAACATCTTCAAACGAAAACTGGCGCTGGCGCGATTCCCAATCGTTAAACATTTCTTGCGGATTCGGAATCAGAATACTACCGCGCGCGCCACGAGAGATGGCGAGGCGTTCTTTGGCTTCTGCATACGAGTAAATAGTGGGTGATGCGCCGTGAAAATAATCGGGATCGTCGGACGCCGGCTCGCCTGCTAGAAATACGACAATTTTTTCCTGAACGTCAATACTTTGATAGTCATTATAATCAAACTCGGGCGCCACTATACCATAGCCCACAAACACTAAAGGCAAGGGTTTGGGCACAAAGGTTTGCTCGCCGGAATTGTACAGCACATAGTCGTCCCCAAGCCGAAACGGTAGCTCCCGATCCTGAAGATAAAGCGTTAGCACTGAGCTTGGCAAGGGCGTGCTGCCGTGCAATGGAATGTGCTGAAAATAATTTTGCCGTAAACCGGGCTCGACACCGGCTTTTTTAAGTTCATCGCGGATATATTCGGCAGCCAGTTGTTCGCCACGCGTTCCGGTTGCGCGACCTCTAAAAAAATCGCTGCCGAGCGTTGCAGTGTGTTGTCGAATATTTTCAAGGGAAAGCTGTTGCAGCACATCATTCAGTTGTTCAGCCGTTTCCGACGACACCACAGGCGCGCTTGATAAAACAAATAAAATGGATAAAAGCGAGACAAGTTTGAAACAGATCACGTTCATTGTTGCTAATTTTCATTCATTATGTTGTATTGACGTTTGGCAAAGCTAATAGGGCTGCTGCGTCGTCCGCAAACCGTAAACGAGGTGTTGGGATCATTCAACATGTTGCGCATGGACAACGCCGGTTGTGTGTCATCCCACTCTCCGCTAAACAGCGTGGCATAAGTGGCGATCATATCTTCTTCACGGTCAAACGGCAACGGATCCGAGCCATACAGCACTCTAAAGCCTTGCTGCTGCGCTGCGGCCATTAAAACGGGAGTCGTCCAAAATGTGGGCCGCATGGTAGTATCACTTATAAACAACTCTTGCGCTGGCAAAGTTTCAAAACATCGCTGCACTACTCGCTTGCGCGCGCCAAACCATTTTCCAGGCGCCCAATTTAACGCGGGAATACCGCCCTCTTCTTGCACGGCTTTTATCGTATCCATTGTGTCCAAAATACGATCCGGTTGATTAAATATTGTGAGCAGAGCGCATATTTCGAGATTTTCAGTGGTCACAATTTGTCTGCCCGCAAACACATAAATCAAGGGTTCATGTGTTGAAGCGTCCGCAATGATTAAACATTCCGGTTCCGTTCCTGGTTTTATACGATAAGCGCCGTATTGATTTCCCGCGGCCTGCGCAAAAAAGTCACAATCCGAACGTTCCGTGAGCAGCCACAGCTTGATCGCGTCATCCCGGTTTTCCGACGTGCGTTGCGAAAGGATAAAATTCGCCAGACTTTTTTCAATGGCCCGTTCCATATCAAATTGGGGATAAATATGAACATGGGCATCCATAATCAAGGTTTCGTACATGTTCTGGTTCCTTGTAAAGTTCTGTTTTTCAATATTAGGATTAATTCGGGTTTTTGCAAACCATTTTTATTTACGAAATTAAATTTGTAAAATAAAAAGTCTCAAAGCCTTGCGCAATAAAGTTCTGACGATACAACCACTCGAGATTCGAAACATTTAGCAGAGCTGGTAGTTTCAGTATCAACTAGAACAATCAAACGAGGATACAGTGAAATTTTTGTTTATTGTTTTCTGTGGTTTTTGTTGCTTGCTGCTCTCGTGTGAAAAATCTTCCCCACAAGAACCATCAACAGAAAAGCCATCTCCCGAACCGAGCTGGCAATTGGTATGGGCCGATGAATTTGATACGGATGGTTTACCCGACCCGCAAAAATGGAGTTATGATGTCGGCGGGAACGGCTGGGGCAACAACGAATTGCAATATTACACAAAGGAACGCGCAAAAAATATCCGCATCAAACAGGGGCGATTGACCATTGAAGCGCATAGGGAAAATTACGAAGGAAACAAGTACACATCGGCAAAAATTACAACTCGCGCTAAGGCCGCCTGGAAATATGGCCGGTTTGAAATTCGCGCGGTTTTGCCCGAGGGAC
>CAYPZM010000027.1:0-25151 GCA_964414825.1 uncultured Cytophagia bacterium
CTCGGCTCCTCGTATTCGCCTCCGGCCTGAAACAGCAGGTCTTTCATATCCGCCATGCGCAAAATGGGTGTGCCTGGCTGGTACGATGTCAGCGGCACCACGGGATCACCGAGGTTCACCAGTTTCTCCAAAATAAAACCGGAGATTGGCGCTTTAACGACGGTTTCGATGTTCGTATCGGCTATTTTTACTTTGCCTTTTTCGATAAGCTCGAGCTGCTCTTTGTTGATTTGGTAACGCAGGGATGCTTCATCATATTGCCGCTGCAAAATTTCGTAATCTTGATCGGAAAGCAAGCCCTTTTCTCGCATCGAATTGTTTCGACTCAGCTCCTTTTTCAACGTCTCCATTTCGATTTGTGCCATTTCCACATTACGCTTTGACTGGGCCAACTCCAACGGCGTGGGATCGGGATTGACTTCAACAACTATACTGCCTTTTTCTACGTAATCGCCAGCTTCAACAAATAGCTTCCCAACCACGCCAGAAACTTTGGATTTGACCGCAATTTCATTTTGCGGTTCAATGGAGCCGACAGCCAGCGCTTTATCGACAATAGTTTTGCGCTCCACTTTGACCGTTCTTCGGCTGTTTTCTTCGCCGGATTTGCTTTGCGACATCACACCACCAACCACAACAGCAGCGATTACGGCAACAAAAACACCGATCCAAATAAAGCGTTTTTTAGACTTGCGCTTCATTGATGACATTCCTCCATGATAAATTTTATATATAAAGGTTAATATTCAGAATATACAGTGGGTCTATACGAGAGGGTAAGACTATTGTTACAGAGAGGCAGGGGTGTCTATAACAAAAGCCCTTGCTTTCTGGCAAGGGCTTTAAGGTTAGCCAAGGTATTTTCGCAAAGGATCGAGTCGCGAGCGATGACGCAGGCGACGCAAGGCTTTTTCTTTGATTTGCCGCACACGCTCTCGCGTGAGCTCAAAGTATTCGCCAATTTCTTCAAGAGTTAAAGGTCGATCACCATCGAGACCAAAATAAAGTTTAACAATTTCAGCCTCGCGCGGTTTTAGGGTGTGCAGTACTTTTTCAATTTCTTCTCGGAGCGAATCGCGCATTAACTGACCATCTGGTGGTTCGTAACGATCACTCTCCAAAACATCCAGCAGGCTATTGCCTTCATCTTCTTTAAACGGCTCATCCAGGGAAAGATGACGAGCAGATGTTTTTATGACATCGGCAACGTCAAACGAGGTCATTTCCATGCGATCCGCAATTTCGCCCATGCTGGGTTCACGTCCGTATTGTTTTTCCAAGTGCTCCAAAGCACGACCCACTTTGTTGATGGCGCCGACCCGGTTAAGCGGCAAACGAACAACGCGTGATTGTTCTGCCAACGCTTGCAAAATGGACTGTCGAATCCACCACACGGCATAGGAAATGAACTTGAAGCCACGGGTTTCGTCAAACCGTTGCGCTGCTTTTATTAAGCCGAGGTTTCCTTCGCTGATCAAGTCTTGCAAAGGCAGTCCCTGGCCTTGATATTCTTTCGCAACACTGATGACAAAACGCAAGTTGGACTTTACCAGTTCCTCGAGCGCATCCGAATCGCCTTCATGGATGCGGCATGCCAGTTCAATCTCCCGTTCAGGAGGTAGTGGTGAAAAATTACCAATCTCCTCAAGATACTTTTCGATCGATTCCTTGGTCCGAACTTCTTTTTGTTTTTTAGCTTTTTTGTTCATGTACTACGTTATTAGTTTCCCTTTTGGTTGAGTTTTAAATGTGTGTGAAAATCACTTATCTATTACATATTTTGATAATAAATTATTTCATTATCAACGGGTTAGACGTGAGAGTCCCGTCAAGCGGTATTTGCGATGAAGCTTGATTTTGATAATGTCCCTGCCAGCTAAACATCCAATATTAGATGTTTAAAGAAAGTTTGCGGAAATCGAGCAAGTGCAACAGTTAATATAAGGAAAACTAACCCTAAAGTCAAATCAAGTCCGCTCTGCCGCACTCTTTTGATGCTTGGAGGCAAAAAAAGTTCCAGATTTATTTCACTATCCGCTTGAATATCTCCTGCGCTTTGGATATATCTTTTTCACTCACGTCCAGATGCGTGACAAATCGAATGCGTGTTTTCGATACTGCCAGCGCCAATAGGCCATTCGTTCGCAAATCCGCAACAATATCAAAGGCTGACCGTGAAAAATTGCCAAAATCGGCAATGACGATATTGGTCTGAGTCGCGTCAATATCAATGGTCGCACCCAGCTCGTTTAGCGTTTGCGCCAGTGCTTGTGCGCGCTGATGATCGTCGGCCAGCCGTTTAATATGAAAATCCAAAGCGTAAAGTGCAGCCGCCGCCAATATACCAATCTGTCGCATTCCGCCGCCATACACTTTACGATAACGATGCGCGCGATCGATAAAGTCCTTAGAACCAACCAACATGGAACCCACCGGCGCGCCCAATCCTTTGGAAAAACATAATGAAACCGACTCGAACGGTTGACACCATTCTTTTAAAACAATGCCGGTAGCAACCGAAGCGTTCCACAATCGCGCACCATCGAGATGCATGACCAGGTTATGTTCATCCGCGAGTCGGCGGATTTTCCAAATTTCCGGCAACGGAAAAATCGAGCCACCGCCGCGATTGTGCGTGTTCTCCAGCTCAATGAGTCGCGTCTGTGCAAAGTGATGATCTTTTGAACGTATTACCGCTTTTATCTGTTCCACACGAATAATGCCGCGCTCGCCCAAAAGCGGGTGTAATTGCACTCCGGATAATAGCGCCGGACCACCGCCTTCGTAATTAAAAATGTGGCAGCCATAGTCGCAAATCACCTCATCGCCGGGTTGCGTATGCACATTAATGGCGATCTGGTTGCCCATGGTGCCACTGGGGACAAATAGCGCAGCTTGCTTGCCGCAGAGCTGCGCTACGCGATTTTGTAATTCGCTAACAGTGGGGTCTTCTCCAAACACATCATCACCCACGGCGGCGTTTGCCATGGCTGAACGCATCTCCGGTGTAGGTTTTGTTATCGTATCGCTTCTCAAGTCAATCATGTTGTGTCGCTTGTTTCCATTTATAAATTTCAGCTCGTACCGCGTCCGAGATTTATTGCATCAAGTTTGGATAATATAAAATAATCAAGGCGCGATAAATCGCATCTCTACTGATTTATTCGAGATAATGAATGCCGGTTACCATCAAATCCTTTTCCAAAACCTGGGTGGTTTCTGCCTTTGAGACATTGGGCTGAGAACCACCTACTGCTATTTTGAACAGACCGGGTTCGACAACGCGGCGGTAATCTTTGTCCAGTAAGGATAATTGCTGTGGCGTCAGCGTCAAGTTTACGGTTGTTTCTTCGCCAGGATTCAAATGAATTCGTTGAAATTGCTGAAGAGAGCGAAGGGCCACGGGCACAGAGGCTTCAACATCCGACACATAAACTTGAACGACTTCGTCGCCGGCTATACTACCGGTATTTTTTACAACCACGGACAATTTTATGGCTTCGCTACCATTGACAGAGTCTGGTAAAACCAAATCGCGATATTCAAAGGTGGTGTAACTCAATCCAAAACCAAATGGATAAAGTGGCTCTTCTTTAAAGTATCGATAGGTTTGCGATTCCATATTGTACTCTTCAAACGGTGGCAATTGCTCTACCGATTTGTAAAACGTTACGGGTAATCGGCCGCCGGGATTGTAATCGCCGAACAGCACATCCGCAATGGCGGTTCCGGCTGCTTGTCCAGGATACCAGGCTTCGAGAATGGCCGGAATATTGGCATCGGCCCAATTGATTGAGAGTGCCGAACCGTTCAACAACACCAAAACCGTGGGTTTGCCGAGCGCAACAATCTCCTGCATCAAATCCTGCTGAATTTGTGGCAAGTCCAGCGTCAGCCGATCGCCGCCGCGAAAGCCTTCCACTTCTACACGCATTTCTTCACCTTCCAATCGAGGCGACAGGCCCATGCACATTACAACAGCATCCGCCTCTTCTGCAACGGCCAGTGCTTCAGCCTTGTAATCGTGTCCCGGCGTGGACCACAAGAGTTGCATGGTAGCATCGCCATGGTAATCCCAAAAATCGATTTGAATGTCGTATTCCACACCCTCTTTTAAAATTACCTCCTCGTACACTTTGCGAGAGTGATGAATACCTCGGAAGGACAATAATTCTCGGCCCTCAAAAAACAGGCGAAACGCATTAAATCCCTCGGCGCCGAGCACGTACCAACCGTCTTGAGGGGGCACCAGTTTGCCGCTCCAACGAACACCAAAATTGTCGGCGTCCAGCGTATCCAGCGGCGCGCGATCCCACCAATTAAAGTCGATGAGCGAATCGACACGAGTAGCGACGGGTTCGCCTTCAAACTTGTTGTTATTAAAATACTCGGCTTGCAGCCCGGGATTGCCATCCGGAGTTCGCAAAACCGATCCGGGAATCGTCTCAAACACCGGCAAATTTTCTGCCCATTCGCATCCAAGCGCATACAGCACCCGGTCGGCGCCCAATTTGCGCTGAATGCCTTGCAATGGCGTGACCGGGTTGGAGGGAATGCCATTGTAATTGCCGAGCAACACTTCCACATCATTGGCATTGGGGCCAATGACCGCCACTTTGCCAATGTCCTTGCTCAGCGGCAAGGTCTGATTTTCATTTTTAAGCAGCACCATGGATTTTTGTGCAGTCTCTAACGCCACTTGTTGATGCTCCGGACTATCCAAAACCGAGTACGGAATGCGCGTAAATGGTACCCATTCCGGCGGATCAAACATACCGAGTTTCATCCGCGCGCGGAAAAGCCGACGCACCGAAACATCGATTTCTTCCTCAGTGATATAGCCTTTTTCAACGGCTTCAACCAAAAAACGATAGGTGCGGCCGCAATTCAAATCCGTGCCGGATTGCACGGCCAGAGCCGCGGCTTCCGGCGCGGTTTCAACAATTTTATGGTCCGCCCAAATATCGTTAATGGCGCCGCAATCGGAAACCACATAGCCTTCAAATCCCCATTCTTCGCGCAAAATTTCGGTGAGCAGCCGATTGCTGCCGCAGCACGCTTCGCCATTGTAGCGGTTGTAGGCGCACATAACCGAGTAGGCGTTAGATTCCATGACCGACATGCGAAAATGCGGCAAATAGGTCTCGCGCAAATCGCGCGGATTGGTGACGGCATTAAACGTGTGGCGCTCGGGCTCCGGGCCACTATGTACCGCATAGTGCTTGACCGTAGCAACGGTTTTCAGGTATTTGGGGTGATCGCCCTGCATGCCTTGTACAAAATTGACCGCTAATCGTCCGGTGAGATAGGGATCTTCTCCATACGTTTCCATTCCACGGCCCCAGCGCGGATCGCGAAAAATGTTGATGTTTGGCGTCCAAAACGTGAGTCCTTGATAAATACCGCGTTTTCCCAAACTCGCATAGCGATGATGTTTGGCGCGCGCCTCGTCGGAAATGACGGTGGCGAGCCGAAACATCAAATCTTCATCCCATGTGGCGGCAATGCCAATGGCTTGCGGGAACACGGTTGCCAGTCCGGAGCGCGCAACTCCGTGCAGACTCTCATTCCACCAACCATACTCCGGAATACCAAGGCGCTCGATGGCCGGCGCATTATCCATCATTTGGCTGACTTTTTCTTCCAACGTCATCGCCGAAATGAGGCTGTCGAGGCGTGCTTCCATGTCCAGAGTTGGATTAAACCATGGTTCGACATCTTTAAAATCGGGTTGAGATGTGCATTGGAAAAGGATCAAACTCATTCCCGTGACACACAAAACAAACATCAGCTTTTTACTCATGGGGTGGCCCTCCACGTTTGTTATTTTTTCTCAAATGGTTGAACAAACTATTATTTATTCAAATTGCAATTCGTAAATGCAGAATGCATGACTACATTTTTATTTTCTGCGTCGCTCGCCACCATGGGACATTTTGTGCAGTTTTTTCAATCATTACGTCATATTCGAGACAACTAATGATTGATTTTTGTGTTTGTTTGTTTTCAAACTCTATTTTATGCAACACCTTTACATCATCCTGGTTCAGGTTTTTGCGCATTTTAATTTCGAGCAGATCAATTTTGTCGGCTCGATCAATAACAAGATCAATCTCGTTCTTGTTCGAGTCGCGATAAAAATACAGTTCCGAGCGTCCAAGCGTATTCAGCTTTTTTTTGAGAAATTCGAGGACGACAAAATTCTCAAAAATTTGTCCCGCCATTGGTCCGGAAAGAAGTGTTTTGGAATCAGGATATTTAAGCAAAAACGCCAGCAACCCCGGATCGGTAAAATAAATCTTTGGGCTTTTAACCAGGCGTTTGCTTGTGTTTGCAAAAAAAGGACGCAACAAATAAACAATTCGACTGGTACCGAGCAACGATAACCATTTTTGTGCCGTTGTGTGGCTAATGCCGCAATCCCGAGCCACATCCGATAAACTCAAGACCGACGCAATGCGGCCGGCGAGCAATTCGACAAATTTTTGGAACAAGCTCAAATCCATGACATTGGAAATTTGACGAATGTCTCTCTCCAAGTATGTTTGCATATAGGAGGGGAAAAATATATTTTCATCAACACCTTGAACGGCGGGTGCCGGATAAAATCCTCGATAGAGACGTGAAAACAGCTCGGACAAAGACATTTGTTGATTATTGTCGAGCTCCCCGAGTGAAAGTGGCAATAGTTCGAACAAAGCGACCCGGCCGGCAAGTGACTCTGTCATACCTGCCATCAGTTGAAACATTTGCGATCCGGTCAACAGGAATTGCCCGGACGTATCTCGATGTTGATCGACACAAATTTTAATGTAAGGAAGTACTTGGGGCACATACTGAATTTCATCAATGATGGAATGTGGAGGGACTTGATCGATGAACAAGCCAGGATCGTCTTTGGCCTGGCGCCGAATGACCGGATCGTCGAACGTAAAATAGTCATAATTTTTGAACAACTGCTGCAAAGTCGTTGATTTGCCCGACTGGCGGGGGCCGGTCAAAGCAATGACCGGAAATTGTTGAGCAGCCTTTAATATAAAAGGCTCGATGTCGCGTGTTACATATTTCATGAATAGAAGATAACATATTTCTATGCAAATTGCAACTTTAAATTGCAGATTACATAAACACTGCCGGCTTTGTTATACAATAAATTTGTGAGAGCTTGATGTTTTTCTCACCTTGACTCTTTAGCAATATTCTCTTATATTTAGTGTTTTGAAAACTTTGATAGTTTTAGGAAAACAATATGTTAGATGAACTAGAAGAAAAAATTGAAAATCTTAAAGAGCGCATCCAGGGCTTGCGGAGGTCTCTTTGACATTGACACAAAAGAGAAAGAAATAGCCGAGCTGCAAAATGAATCGCAGCAGCCCGATTTCTGGAACGATAATGAGAACGCACAGCAGGTGATGCGCGAAATTAGCGTGCGCAAGGATATAGTGGATGCCTGGCAGTCCCTTTACGATTCCGTCGAAGCGAATGCTGAGCTTGTACAATTGGCCAAAGAAGAAGAGGATGAAAGCGTCAGTGGCGAGATCGAAAACGAACTTGAAGCATTGGATCGACACGTTAGCGATCTTGAATTTCAAAAAATGCTCGGCAACCCCGAAGATAGCAAAAACGCTATCTTGACCATTCATCCCGGAGCCGGTGGCACAGAATCGCAGGATTGGGCACAAATGCTAATGCGCATGTATCAGCGCTGGATTGAGCGTCGGGGCTTCAAGAGCGAAATTCTCGATTTTCAGGCCGGTGACGAAGCGGGTATCAAGAGCGTTTCGATTGAGGTGACCGGAAATTATGCCTATGGCTATCTCAAGGCCGAGGCCGGTGTGCACCGACTGGTTCGCATTTCACCGTTCGACGCCAACAAACGCCGCCACACCTCATTTGCTTCGGTGTTTGTATATCCGGAAATTGACAATGCCATTGAAATTAATGTGGATGAAAAAGATTTGCGCATTGACACCTACAGGGCCAGCGGCGCCGGCGGTCAGCATGTGAATAAAACCAGCTCGGCGGTGCGCATTACGCATATTCCTACGGGAATTGTGGTGCAATGCCAAAACGAGCGCTCGCAACATCGCAACAAAGATGCAGCAATGAAAATGTTGTTGGCGCAGTTGTATCGCAAAAAACTGGAAGAAGATGAGGCCGAGCGCTCCAAGCTGGAGGACACCAAACAGGATATCGGTTGGGGCAGCCAGATCCGCTCCTACGTGTTTCAACCCTACAATATGGTCAAAGATCACCGTACCGGGCACGAAACCAGCAACACCACCGCAATTATGGATGGCGATTTGGATGAATTTATTCAAGCGTATTTGATGCAGTAGAATTTAGTGCTTAATGCTCAAGTGGTTTAAGATTAAAGATCGGCAACGTCAGATTTCAGAGATGAGTTTTGAGATCGTAAATCAATTCTTATACAAACGGAAAAAATTACCAGGGAAACAAATATAAATGAGTGACGAACAATTTCAAGAATTAAGCGACGTTATGAAAGTGCGCCGGGAAAAACTGGCACAACTTGAACAATCCGGCATCGATCCCTTTACATACAAGTTTGAGCGTTCGCACAATGCCATTGACGTGCTGAACAACTATGAATCGCTGGAAAACAAAGTCGTATCACTTGCCGGGCGCATAATGGCCATGCGGCGCATGGGCAAAGCCTCGTTTGCGCATCTAATGGATGCGACGGAACGTGTTCAGATTTATGTGCGCATGGACAGTGTGGGCGAGCCCACTTATGCTCTATTCAAATTACTCGATATTGGCGATATTATCGGCGTTTCCGGCGAGGTAATGAAAACCCGCACCGGAGAAATCACGATTGTGGTCTCGGAGCTGCAATTATTGACAAAAAATCTGCGTCCGCTGCCTATCGTCAAAGAAAAGGAAGAAGAAGGGCAAAAAATCACTTACGATGCTTTTGCCGACACCGAGGCGCGATATCGCCAGCGCTACGTCGACCTGGTGGTCAATCGCGAGGTGATGGATGTGTTCCGCAAGCGCTCAAACATCATTTCTGCCATGCGAAAGTATTTGGACGAGCGCGGCTATCTTGAAGTTGAAACCCCGGTATTGCAGCCGATCTACGGCGGCGCTACGGCGCGGCCGTTTGTCACGCATCACAATGCGCTCGATATTCAGTTGTATATGCGCATCGCCGACGAGTTATATTTGAAACGCCTCATTGTTGGCGGTTACGACGGTGTCTACGAAATCAGCAAAGATTTCCGCAACGAGGGCATCGATCGCACGCACAATCCAGAGTTCACCATGATGGAACTTTATGTGGCCTATCAAGATTACAATTTTATGATGGACCTGGTTGAAGACATGGTGAACTATATTGCGAATTCGGTTTTGGGTACCACGAAAATCAATTACCAGGGTACCAACATCGATCTCGCTGGCCCATGGCCGCGGTTGCCATTGTTTGCCGCGATTGAGCAGCACACAGGAAAACAGCTTTACGGTTTGGACGTGCATCGGTTAAAAGCCATTGCCCAGGAGTTGCATGTCGAAGTTGAAAACTTTTGGGGCGCTGGTAAAATCATCGACGAAATCTTTTCAGAAAAAGTTGAACCGCATTTGATTCAGCCCGTATTCATTTGTGACTATCCTGTGGAATTATCGCCGCTGGCCAAACGTCATCGTGACGATCCAAAACTTGTGGAGCGGTTTGAGCCGTATATAGCCGGACGCGAAATTGGTAATGCTTTTTCGGAGCTTAACGATCCCATCGATCAACGTCAACGGTTCGAGCTGCAAATGAAATTAAAAGAGGCGGGTGATGAAGAAGCGCAAGTGTTGGACGATGATTTTCTCCGCGCGTTGGAATACGGCATGCCGCCGACAGCAGGCCTCGGCATGGGCATCGACCGTTTGGTGATGCTGCTTACCGATCAAGCTTCCATTCGCGATGTCATCTTTTTCCCGACCATGCGGCCGGAAAAACAGGTTCTGGAACTGGAATAGTATAGAGTACGCCGTACTCAAAAAAAGGCGAATGCGCTTATGTCCTACGAAATGTTTATTGCGCTGCGTTACTTGAAATCCAAACGCAAGACCGGATTTATTTCACTCATTTCTTACATCTCTATCGCTGGCGTAACCATTGGCGTGGCCGCGCTTATCATCGTATTGTCGGTGATGAACGGATTCGAGTCCGAGGTGCGCTCGCGTTTTATCGGGGTGGATGCGCATGTCAAGGTGCGCACGTTTCACGATAAAGGCGTTGAAAATTACTCAAGTGTGATGCAACAAATTTCCGACATCCCGCACATCAAAGCAATGACACCCTATGTGCACAAAAAAGGCTTGATCAAATCAAAAACCGAAACCACGGGCCTGATTATTCGCGGCATCGATACGGAAACTGTAAATGACGTGACCAATATTCAAAAAAGCATAAATTATGGTGAATTGAATGTTGGCACGGTACCCGCCGAGGATGAAACCGCAATTCAACAAAATCTTCCGGGAATTGTGTTGGGATTTAATCTGGCCGACCGCCTCATGGTAACCGTTGGCGACAAGGTGATTTTGGCCAGTTTTGAAGATGTGACCCGCGTCGGCCAAATGCCGCAAATGATGCAATTTGTCGTCACCGGCTATTTTGAAACCGGCTTGTATGAATTTGATGACAATATGGCATACATTTCCAACGAATCGGCGCAAAAGCTGTTTCGCATGGGCTCCAAAATCTCTGGCATTGGTATTCGCTTGGATCACTATCAAAATGCCACAGTCGTAGAACCTCTTCTCGATGAGAAACTCGGCTATCCCTACCGTGTGCTCACATGGTTTGACCTGAACCAAAACTTGTTTGCCTGGATGCGAATCGAAAAATGGGCTGCCTTTGTCATTTTGAGTCTTATTATTATGGTGGCAGCATTCAACATCATTAGCACTATGATTATGGTGACTATGGAAAAAACGCGAGAGATTGGCGTTTTAAAATCCATGGGCGCCACCAGCTCCAGTATTCGCCGCATTTTTACGTTTGAGGGGCTATTCGTTGGCGTCCTGGGCACCATTCTGGGCTGCCTCATTGGCTTTACGGTGTGCTGGGCGCAGTTGGAATATAAATTTTTCTCTTTGCCTTATGATGTCTATATCATCGACTGGCTGCCGATTTTAATGAAATGGACCGATTTTGTACTCATTGCCGTGGCTGCAATTGTCATCACCTACATCGCAGCCGTTTATCCGGCAGCTCGCGCGGCAAGCCTGGATCCGGTCGCTTCGATTCGATACGAGTAAGGCTTCCTCGTAGCCCGACGAGGCGGTCGAAAAAGCAAAACCAAGTCACGCCTGTGTAGGCCACCTTTGCGGGAGTGATTTGAAAAACGTCCTTTCTTGGGCCTGCTCGACAGTATAGACAAGGTTTTAAACGAATAACCATCAACACTAATTGCAATCGATTGGAACTGAACATGTCTACCATCCTTCGCGTTACTAACGTTCATAAAAGTTATCGCATGGGCAGAAATAACGAACTGCACGTCCTCAAAGGTATCGATTTGGAGGTAGGCGAAGGCGAGATCATTGCCGTTGTGGGGCCCTCCGGAGTTGGGAAAAGTACACTGTTGCACATCATCGGCATTCTGGACCGACCCACACAAGGTACCGTGGAAATTGACGGGCAAGATGTGTTCATGTACGATGATGCCAAATTGGCGCAACTTCGTAATAAAACAGCCGGATTTGTATTTCAAGCCCATCATTTGCTCCCTGAGTTTACAGCGCTGGAAAATATTATGATTCCCGGTATGATCGCCGACCTGCCCAAATCATCTTTGCAGCAGCGCGCCAAGCATTTATTGCGCGAAGTGGGACTGGAAGAGCGCGCACACCATCGCCCCAAAGAGTTATCCGGTGGCGAGGCACAGCGTATTGCCGTAGCTCGCGCACTTGTAAATCAACCGCGCTTCTTACTTGCCGATGAACCATCCGGCAACCTCGACATGCACACCGCAGAATCTCTACATAACCTCCTCTGGAACCTAAGTCGGCAGCATAAACAAACGCTTATTATTGTTACTCATAATAGAGAGCTGGCTGAGCGAGCAGACAGAATTGTTGAGCTTTATGACGGACGCGTCAAGCATTTTTTGCACAACAACAAGTAGTGGCATAAAAATTGAAACTTTGCTTGGGTTCGTTTCAAAAGCTGTAAGTTCATATTTAAGCATAAAGTAGAAATAAAAGGCTTTTGCCTTTTGTCATATTTTCATACATTTTGTCAAAATTTCTTACTTGGTGCTGAGACATATTGAAAATAAAGCTTGATAATGAATTTTGCATTCGCGACTTTGTTAAAACCGATGTAGATTCATTAACCGCGAATGCGAATAACAAAAAGATCTTTGACAACGTCCGGGATGCGTTTCCCTTTCCGTATTTAAAATCGGATGCGAAATGGTGGATCCAATATACCAAAACGTTCATTCCCTGTACCCATTTTGCAATTGCCACAGAAACCGAGTGTATTGGCGGAATAGGTTTGGAGCCGCAAACTGATGTGCACCGATTCTCAGCCGAAATCGGTTTTTGGTTGGGTGAAGCCTACTGGCACCGAGGATTAATGACGCAAGCGCTAAATGCGATGACCGAATATACTTTTAAGCATTACCAGTGGAATCGAATTTATGCACAGGTTTACGAACATAATAAAGCTTCGATGCGAGTGCTGGAAAAGTGTGGTTATATACGAGAAGGGATTCTAAAAAAGGCAGTTTATAAAAATTATCGCCTACTGGACGCCTTTATTTTTGCCAAACTGCAGCAGGATGAATAAAAATGAAACTTGTTGTGTGTTTGAAGGTTTATAGAGTGTAATTTAACAACAAATTTTCCTGCGGAGTACTTATGAAAAACAATTTTTCTAGTAGAGTTCAGATGGTCATTCAATTCGCTCGAGACGAGGCACTCCGCCTTGGACATGATTATATTGGTACTGAACATCTACTCCTCGGCTTGATACGCGAGGGCGAAGGAATTGCTATAGAAATTTTGCACGCGTTGGGATGCGACTTGGAAGAAATAAAACAGGCCGTTGAAGATGCGGGTCGGGTTACCGGAGATACGATGACGCTGGGCAATATTCCGTTTACAAAACGTGCTGAAAAGATATTAAAAAGCGCATACGTGGAAGCCGAACGCTACAAATCCGATATTATTGGCACAGAACATTTATTGCTGGCCCTGGTGAAGGAGCGTGAAGGCTTGGCCGCGCAAATTCTCAACAGCTTTGGCGTGACCTACGATGCCGTGGCCACAGAGCTGGGACGCGTGTTGGATGGCCCGGATCAACCTTCAGCAGCATCGCCATCGGCTGGCAGTGCCGAGCCTACTCAAGGCAAGTCTCAAACTCCGGCGTTGGACCACTTTGGTCGTGACCTTACCAAAATGGGTCGCGAAGGCAAGCTTGATCCCATCATCGGTCGTGATGATGAAATTCAGCGTGTGGCTCAAATTCTTAGTCGTCGTAAAAAGAACAATCCGGTTCTGATTGGCGAACCTGGCGTTGGCAAAACCGCCATTGCCGAGGGTTTGGCCTTGCGAATCATCGAAAAAAAGGTGCCGCGAATTTTGCACAACAAGCGCTTGATCACTCTCGATTTGGGTGCTATTGTTGCCGGAACCAAATATCGCGGTCAGTTTGAAGAGCGCATGAAAGCCATCATGAACGAGCTCATCAAACAAAGAGAGATTATTTTATTCATCGACGAGCTGCATACCATCGTGGGTGCCGGTGGCGCTTCGGGTTCGTTGGATGCCTCCAATATGTTCAAACCCGCGCTTTCCCGCGGCGAGCTGCAATGTATTGGCGCCACAACGTTGGATGAATATCGACAATATATTGAAAAAGACGGAGCTTTGGAACGCCGATTCCAAAAAGTAATGGTCGATCCTCCAACGCTGGAGGAAACTCGTGAGATCATCAAAGGATTACAAAGTCGCTACGAAATGCACCATCGCGTACGTTTTACTGAAGAAGCCATCCGGGAAGTGGTAGACTTGTCAGACCGCTATATTAGTGATCGTTTTCAGCCGGACAAGTCCATTGACGTAATGGATGAAACCGGTGCCCGCGTACACCTTGCCAATATTGTGGTGCCAAAAGAGATCACCCAGATTGAAGAGGAAATTAAAAAAGTACGTTTGGAAAAAGATGCTGTGGTTCGATCTCAGAATTTTGAAAAAGCGGCCATCCTTCGTGACAAGGAAAAACAATTTATCCACGAGTTGGAAATGACCAAACGGCGCTGGAACGCCGAACAGGATGAACACTGGGCCGTAGCCACGGCTGATGACGTTTCCGAAGTGGTGTCGCTAATGACCAAAATACCGGTTACTCGCGTCGCACAATCCGAATCGGATAAATTATTAAGAATGAACTCTCAACTCAAAAAACATGTCATTGGACAGGACACTGTGATTGACATGCTGAGCCGGGCCATCCAGCGAACAAGAGCGGGATTAAAAGATCCGAACCGGCCCATTGGCTCATTCATCTTTTTAGGTCCTACGGGCGTCGGCAAAACATATTTGGCAAAAGAATTGGCCAAATACATGTTTGACGATGAAAATGCTCTGATCCGTATCGACATGTCCGAATATATGGAAAAATTTTCCGTCTCACGTTTAACAGGCGCGCCTCCAGGGTACATTGGTTATGAAGAAGGCGGTCAGTTGACTGAAAAGGTCCGGCGTCATCCTTATGCCGTGGTTTTGTTTGATGAGCTTGAAAAAGCGCATCCGGACGTGTTTAATATCCTATTGCAAATATTGGATGAAGGCCATGTAACCGACAGTTTGGGTCGCAAAATTGATTTCAAAAACACGGTTCTGATCATGACCTCCAATATCGGCGCCCGTCAGCTTACCAAGGGCGGCGGCATTGGTTTTGCTAAACACGATGAAGAGCATAATTATGAATCCATGCGCGATCGGATAATGGATCAAGTTCGAGTTGCATTCAATCCGGAATTTATCAATCGTGTAGATGAAATTGTCGTCTTCCGCCAGTTGATCCGCGACGATATGGTTAAAATCATTGATATCGTTGTGAAGGAGATGCTGAACAAGGTTTCCAGCCGCGACATTTCCATCGAGCTTACGCGCGGCGCCAAAGAGTACATTGCCGACCGCGGATTTGACCCGGTTTACGGCGCGCGGCCGCTCAAACGTACGGTTCAACGCCTGGTTGAAGATCCTATTGCCGAAGAAATTCTTCGAGGAACGTTTTCTGATGGCAGCCGGATTCGTGTTAAAAAGAAGGGCGATGAGCTCGTCTTCGAAGAGGTGGAAAGAGTTGAAGACGTCGACTCTGACAAGTCAGAATCACACGAAGAAAGTATAAAGAATTAAACAAAAGCCCGGATAAATCCGGGCTTTTTTAATGCTCTAGTGTCGCTTTGTGGATGCATTTCTCAAATAAACAGTTCCTGTAAAACTGACCTTATCTGGGCAAAATAATATTCTCCCCATCATCTGGCCAACGCGATCGAATTTCAATCGTATCCGGAAACACGTAATAACGCTCCGCAGGTTCAAACGGAAATGCTTCTCCATAACTGTAACGCCGATTGCCATCTTGATCGCGATACACATTTAGCGTGTAACGCCCGGGCAGCATATTCTCAAATTCAAATTTACCCTCACTCTCCAACCACAACTCGTATCTTCTCGCAACATTTTCCTGCGCTAACACGGCTTGCATAAAAATGGCTCCGGTGGCGCTGGTGTCTTGATCGCTAACCGTCCCGGCAATGGCGGAAAAGGTATCCGGGTTTACTGATGTGAACTGGCGCTGAAACAATGTGTCGGCCAGAGGATTTCCAGCTAAATCTCGAATCGAATCCACTGGCAATGTGATGTAATAAAAGGTTTCCGGCTTGTATGGCTCTTGCGGCCTTAGGGTAAATCGGGTCAAATCCGGCCATTTAACTTTAACCTCGATCGTATCGCCGAGTGTATCAGCAACCACAATTGATCGAGCAATAGGCTCGGGTTGCAGGGCTTCCGAGAAAAACAGATCGATAGACTGATAAAGCGGCAGAAATTCCGAGCTATCACTCGGCTGCATTTTAATATAACGCGGCTTTGCCGTATCGGCGAGCGCGCTTCCCGTAAACACTGCACTACTGGAATCCTGTAAAAGCGGTAAAAAATTCAAATCCAAACCGTGAGCGACGCTAACAGTGTAATCCATGCCGGCCTGCTGAGGCGCTGTAGCGAGGTGAACCACGGCTGCATTATCCACATCCGGTGAGGCATTAATAATGTCCAGAGTGTCCGAGTTAACAATCGAATAATTGGAAACATCGGCCAACGAATCGGGCTGCATGGGCTCAGTAAACCGAATATCAACATGACGATTATCCGGAGCCTGTGCCGCATTTACCATGGGTTGAAGGGTATCGCGCAAAGCAATGCGGAAATTCATATTATCGATACGTATGTTCAACGAATCCAACACAATGTCACGATGCGTTACGCCAAGTAAATCAAACCCAACATTGTACCGCGTGTTCATATCTCGGTCCAACACCGCAAACAGCCGGTAGCGGCTAAAGGCAATATTGGTGAGCCGGTAAGAGCCGTTAGCGCCCGCCTGTGTTATGTACAGCGGATACATTGTTTCGGGATTAGGAGATGTCGTATCAGCCAAATCATACATCCATATTTGCGTGCCCTCGCTATTTTCACCGTATACCGTGCCTTGAACGCGACCTTGATCCAAAACATCGCCCGTGGAAAAGGCCAAGGTGTACGACTCTTCCATGGTGTTATTGCGTCGGTCTTTGGTGCCGCTGCCAACGGTAATAATATAGGTTCGCGACTCCATCAGCGAATCGCCAAAGCTGATGGTGAGCACTCTATCGCGCCGCCATTTGTACTCGACATCTTCTCCTGGAAATGGCGTAATAAAAATGGATGCTTCGGCGGATGAAGGTATAACCGGTTCGCTGAACTCGATACGGATTTGCACATCGCGGCTCACATTTGTCGTATCGCTTGGCGGAAACGATGACAAAATAAACGGCGGAGTTTTGTCTTCCGGCCCGCCAGGTGGAAATCCTTGATTGGCACAGGTTAAGCTTATAATGAATGAGATAATTATTAAATTAAAAATGCTGCGTTTCATCGAGTCCTCATTATTTTCGGCAAATGTATCGAATAGATGGGCTAATTTCAAGCGGATTCTGGTTGAATTTATTGATATTGTTTTGTAGGTTCACGCTTGGGAATAATAATTTTTGGAAAGGTTTATGAAACTCTCCAGGGCAAACAAAACCCTCTGTCCATGCCATTCTTTCAAAATCCAATTACAATTTTTCGAAAACAAATGAGGTCATCACAATGCAGCACTTTACTATCAGACCGGCGAATATTGAGGATGTGGAAACGATTCTCAATTTTATTCACCAATTGGCTGAATACGAAAACTTGTCAGAAGAAGTGGAAACGACGCGAGAGAATCTCCTGCAATACGGTTTTTCCGAACGACCCATTTTTTACACCTTGTTGGCCGAAGATGGAACCGGTCAACCTGTGGGATTTGCGCTCTATTACCTCAGTTTCTCGACGTTTGTCAGCAAGCCCACCTTGTATGTTGAAGATCTTTTTGTATTGCCAGATTCGCGCGGTAAGGGTTTAGGCAAAGCATTTTTCCGCGAGCTTATTGATATCGCTAAAAAACGAGGCTATGGTCGCGTAGAGTGGTCGGTTCTCGATTGGAATGATAAAGCTATAAAATTATACAATGCCTTGGGCGCCAAACCGGTAAAAGGGTGGACGATTTATCGATTGGATGAGGAAACGATTCAAACGTTTTCTGGATAACTTTTTGCGAATGACCTAAACAAACTATACAGGCAACCCATTCAAGGCCTGAATGACATCGGAGACATGGTCATCACCAAGTGTCCGCATGTCGAGCCAAACGCAGTCGTCTTGGATATATCCCACGATTGGTGGCTCGCCGCTGCGTAAGAGCTTCATCAGCTCGTCGGCGGAAAGCATGGGCGGCTTGAGAACAATAGCAAAACTGTCAATCGATTCCAGAGGTAACGCTCCACTGCCGAATTGGCCGGCACTCTGTTTTATGTTGATATCGTAAATTCGCACGTGTTCCGCGTTTAGTTGATCCATGATAAATTGTGCCCGCTGTTTGATCAATTCAATCGGCTCGGTCAACATTCGCATCACGGTATGTTGTCTGAGCAGATCGTTCCTCAAATACAGCTTTAATGTGGCCTCCATTGCGGCGTAAATGAGTTTGTCACAGCGCACCGCTCGCATTAACGGATTTTTATGAATCCTTTGTAACCACTCCGAAGAACCAACAATTAATCCCGATTGAGGCCCGCCCAGCACTTTATCTCCGCTAAACGTAATCACATCGGCGCCCGCTCGCAAGCTTTCTTGAACTGTGGGTTCATAGGGCAAGCCGATATCTTGCAAATCAACTATAACGCCGGCTCCAAGGTCGTGCAAGACAGGAATATTGTACGCATGCGCAAGCTGACATAATTCATTTAATTCAACATCTTGCGTAAATCCCAACACTTTATAGTTTGAGGTGTGAGCCACTACAATGACGCCGGTGTTCTCATTTATGGCGTTTTGATAATCCGATAGCTTGGTCTTATTGGTCGTCCCCACCTCGCGCATGAGCACCCCGCTTTTTTCAATCACATCGGGCATACGAAACGAGCCGCCAATTTCCACAAGTTGGCCTCGGGAGATGATCGCCTCTTTGCCAAATGCCAGTGTGTTAAGCGCCAAAAACACCGCTGCCGCATTATTGTTTACCAGCAACGCATCTTCCGAACCGGTGAGCTGGCATAATAATGCGCGAATATGATCTGTCCGCTCACCGCGTTTGCCGGTTTGCATGTCTAGTTCCAAATTAGAGTAGCCCTGCATGACGCGCTTTACATTTTCTTGTGCTGCTTTGGAAAGAGGCGCGCGCCCCAGGCCCGTGTGTAAAATGACGCCGGTTGCGTTAATCACTGCTTTTAAACGTGGGGAAAACCGTTTCTCAATATTTTGAATGACCAAATCGCTGACCAACTGCGCCATTTCTTCTTTGGTTGAAGCGGCGAGTTGTTCATCGTTGCTCAAGCGCTGTCGAGCATTTTCCAACACGTCCCGGCAGACATCGCGTACCCACTCTCGCTTGTACTCTTGCAAAAGCGGTTGCACAGGGGTTCCCGTTAACAAGGAATCCACGGACGGTAAAAGCTTAATCAACTCATTCATGATTCCACCTGTTTGGTTTCCGGTAAAAACAGCACCAAAATGACAGCGACAATCCCTACCCCAACTAATGTGAACAATGCGTTGCCAATGCCAATGACCTCGGCCAGGGCGCCAAGGGGCGTTACCAGCAGTCCGCCAATTCCCCAGGACAAGCCCATGACCAGCGAGGAGGCGGTGTTGATACGACCGGGAAACAACTCTTGCGCCGTTATAATGACAACAGGGATTGACGAAAAAATTGCAAATCCCGCAAAGGCGAGAGCTGCAATGGCAAAGACACTATCCGCTAGCAGGAATATCGAAAAAAATGGCAACGACAGTGCTAACGAAGCAAAGATAACTTTTTTGCGTCCAAATCGATCCGAGAGCCCGCCGCTTAGCATGGAGCCGACCGCTCCGGGCATGCCAAAAACAGACAGTGCAACCGCAAAGAGCATGGGGGGAACGGCTTGATGTTTCAAGTAAATGGGTATAAAAGTGTTAAAGCCGCTAATGATAAATGATCGAAATATCGAAATAAAAAACAATAAAATTATTGCTCTTGACTGATACGGGATTCGCACATGTCCGTTCAATTTTGCATATTGTCGAGCCGTATGTGGCAAATGCGGTAGCAACATAAATAAAACGAGACTGATGGCAACGCCTGGAATCAAAGCAACAAAACTGTATTCTAGTCCCAACCAGGTGACAATCGACATAATAACTAACGGCCCGACATAATACCCGGCGCTGCCGCCTGTAACGAACATCGACATGCCCAAGCCGTTTTGGCGACCGCTCACTTTTCCGGCCAGCGCCGCCGCCTGCGGATGAAATGCTGCTGTTCCAATTCCGGCAAAAATGATAATGACAACCAACGAGATATAGCTGTCGGCGCGCCCAATACTGCTGAGGAAAATGGCGGTTAGCATTGGGCCAAAGACAATCAGGTAGGGATGTTTTATTTTGTCCGCAATATGACCGAACAACGGTTGCGCCACCGACGTAAAAATCGACAGCAGCGAAGCCAGTCCGGCGGCCATGGTGAGCGTAAGGCCAAGTTTATCGATCAACAAGGGCAGCAACGGCGCCAAAAATCCCACGTACATATCATTAATAAAATGCCCCATGGAAAGCGCCAAAACGCGGCTTTTTTGCATGGGGTCATGTTTTGCGGGTAAAGGATTTAAACGCAAGGCAAAAATTATTGGCTTTCTCACTTTTTCTTGCGAGCACCATAAAAGATGACAAGCACTCCAACAATGATGAGCACCAAAGGAAACACAATGTCGCTCTCCAGCCATTCCGCTTGTTCAACAAATACGATAAAGGACAGACCGATAAAAACAACTGCTGGCCAGATGGACCATCCAACATTTTTCACCTCATTGCGCAGGCTCCACAGATACAAAAAGGTTAACCCGAGCCCTAGGAGAAAAATCATGCCGGTAAAATCCGAATCGAGCATGCGTGTGGTATCGACAAGCACAACTGTTCCCAAGGTAAAGCATGCGCCTGCTGGAATGATGGCCCACCAATCGGCCTTGTTGCGCGAAAACACAAAAGCAAACACCACAAACAAACCATAAAACAAGGCGGCGCCAATAAAATCCGAGGCATCCGCGATTAAGATTTCCGAAATGACACCAATTCCCAGAACACTCAAAACGACTCCGGGAAGCAGCGGCCACCACTTTGTTCGATTTCGGCTGTAAAGTCCTAAAAAGAACAGCGCTCCCAATAGCAGCAATGTACCGCCAAACAGATCATCCAAATCATGCAAAATATGCATATTGATGAGCAGCGCAAGTATACCTACGGCAATAATCAGAACGCCAATATAAATATTGTTGTTGCGTCGGTTCATAAACCACTCCTTTGTGTTAAGTGTTCACAACGCACTCATACGGCTAGGTATTGTACGAGTTTCCATTCGGAGTGTACGTTCCGTGGCGAAAGCGCATAGAAAAGTTGTGGGGGAAAAGAAATAATTAAAATGGACGTATTATTACCCTACCCCCGGTTTTAACTTATGTCAAGCCAAATATATTCTAAAAAAATGACTCCAAATCATATGGATGTTAAAAACACGCTATTTTCGATAGCCGCGCTGTTCCATCATTTTGCCTTCGATGGAAAGCTCGGTATGTGGTATGGCTTCCAAACGTTCTTTTGGAATTTTCTCGCCAGTAACGCGGCATACACCGTAGGATTTGTTCTCAATACGGTCCAGCGCACGGTCGAGATAACCAATAAGTTTTTGCTGTCTATCAATCATGATGTACACATTTTCGCGCCCGGTGGCAACAGCCGCCGAATCAGCAATATGAAACGAGTAGCCGGAATCATTATCCAGTTCATCACGATTATCGCGGGCTACTTGTCCCTGCAGCATATCGATTTCCTTTTCTGCTTCTTGCTTTTTTTGCAGAATGAGAGATCGAAAGTATTCCAGTTCCTCATCACTGTAGGAGGTTTTTCTTTCTTCATTCATGCCCAGCTTCCTCATTTGAAATGAACAATACATTTACAACAAGTCCGTCAATTTAATACCTTTAAATTTATTACACAAGGATTAAATCTGATGAAGGGTTTCTCTTAATTTTGTGTGTTAAACTCCTATGCTTTACTGTGAATGGTTTTAAGATTCTTTCTGACCTTTCTCTTTCGCGTTCGGATCATACAAAACGGGATTAACCGGATTTTAATTCCACGTTTTATGCAAATATGAAAACCTCTCTTGCCAATTTTTCACTTGTTATTTTACATTCAAGCTCCTATATTTCAAGTTCGTTATGTGAATCAACTTCAGAATTGGGGCCGAGTTATTTAGCGGTCTGGCATAAAAATTCATGGCAAAAATTCAAGGATATTATATGGAAACCTTGCGCACTCTTCCTGGTGATGATATTCGAAGTATCATGTGGCGCTATGCGGATCGATTCGATTTGCAAATGCTGGTGCAATCCGTGCGGGCTGTGGCTCGCGGTCCGGTTGCACATGCAGTGGCCAATGGCGCCCGAAACTCTCACGATTGGACAGAAGAAAAAGCCCGACTGTTGCAGTCGTTTGACGATTCCGGCATTACGGCCATGTTTATGGAACCGGAACACGGTGGTTATATTGCCGGCCCGAAAAATTTAGCGCTGGCTATTGCCGCCTTTGAGCTATCCTGGGTGGATGGCGGAGCCGCCACATCAAGTTTAGCCGGAAACTTGGCGTTGGAACCGATTCATGAGCGCGGCACTGAAGAACAAAAAGCCAAATATATGAGCGGCGCTGTTCCGCCGCAACCGGGCGAAGATCGCCAAATTCTGCGCGGTGCATTTGGTTTGACCGAGCCATTGCCGTACGTTGGCGTGGAAACCGGTATGCTGGGTGGCAAGGTGCGCGTGGCGTCCTGGAATGAGGGAGAAGAGCCGGTTCTGCAAGTGGACAAACGCGGTCGTTTTATCACCAACATGGATTTTGCCAATTTTGTTTGTGCTGCGGTGGAGAGCGATGATCCGAAAATTAAAGGCACCTGTATGATTATTGTGGAAGAAAGCGATCCCGGCCTGTTTGATCGTGGCGCGCCCACTCTTAAACTCGTGCATCAGCTCTCTTCAACGCGCGATCCGATTATCAGCCAAAAAGTTCCAGCACACCGCATTATTGGCGGATATACCATTAAAGACGGTGTAATCGTCCCCAATTTTAATCATAGTGAAGTGATCGAAGCGGTGTTTAAACGCACGCGCGTCACCGTTGGATTGATGACAGCGGCAAAATTATTGTCGGCTATTGAGCCGATCATCCGCTACCAGCGCGGCCGATTTCGCGGCGGCAATCTCGAACCGGGTTCACCGCGTTATGAGCTCGGTATTCAGCAAAAGGATGATGCACTGCATCGTACGGCTGCGATTTGGGCCATGGGTGAAGCTTCGGCATCGTTTGGATTTGAAGGCGCGCGCGTATTTGACGAACTTGCGCCGTTGGAAGAAGAAAAATTTCAGATTTTTGAAGAGCAGGGCATTCGCGGTGGACGCGCGGAATTTAAGGCGCTCAAAGCCAAAGAGGCGGATGTCATTGAATACGTTCAATTAAAAGCCAAAGGTGAAACCGACAGTGCGAGATATTCCGAGCTGGATAGTGATGCGCTGATAAAGTATATTGCGCTGGATTCGTTGGCGAACGTCCTGTGTCCCGCAGTAAAATTGTGGAATACCGGCCAGGGCGCCACGGTCATGCGCGAGGCGGTTAGTTTGATGGGCGGTTATGGCATCACAGAAGATTGCCCCGGATTCCTCGGGCAAAAATGGATGGATTCGCAACTGGAAGCCACTTATGAAGGTCCGGAAGCAGTGCAGCGTCGGCAGCTTTCCGTAACACTAACTACGCCGGTGTTTCAGACCTATTTTCAAACCTGGGTTGATAACCTGAATCAAATCGCCAAAAATCGACCCGAAACCGGAGCCGGTATTCTTGCCAGCGCTATGGAATTGTGGCGCACTACATACGAGTTCCTCGCCAAGACCAAAGACAAAAACGGCCACAAATTGTGGGGCAGCGCACGTCAAGGTATCACCTTTCCGATGGCGGATGCCTTTTCCTGGCTGGCAGCGGCGTATTATCAAATTTTGGATGTGGTTGAGCTGGCGGAAAATGGCATGCAAAATCCATCGGTTTCCGAAGGATTGCAAGGCACAGTCGCATTCTTTTCCGATTTGTGTCACATTCAAGCCGTCCGCGCCGTTGGCGAAGCCGCTCGGATTTGCACCGAGCTCTTTTACGGTTATGATGTGGAAAATCGCGACGATTCTGTATTTTTTCAGCTTAAACGGGCTGTCGAAAAAGGTATGACTGGAGTCGGCCACGCCAAAGACCGCGCTGGCGCCGCACTCGCTCACGTGATGATTCCGGAGGCGTTGGATTATCCGTTATAGGTTTTCACCCCTAAACCCTGACAGGGTTGATGGAGTCAATATAAATATGAATGATGTTGTACGACAATCAATGGACGTGGATATCGCTTGCGTCGGCTTTGGCCCGGCCACAGCCGCCTTTCTCACCACGGTATCGCGCGAGCTGATGAACGACGACGGTACACCCAAGCTCGAAAGCCAAAAAATGCCGGGTTTGCCGCTACAAATTATGTGTTACGAGCGCGCCGATGATATCAGCTTTGGTGTCTCCGGCGTGGTGACCAAGGGCAAGGCGATCCGCTCAAGTTTTCCCGACCTCACGGCCGATGATATTCCTATGGCCATGGATATTAAAAAAGAGAAAATGGTTTACATGCTCGATCCTATCGGCGCCAGCCGCCGCAGTGGATTGCACAAAGTTTTTGATGGCATTGCCAAAATTGTGGCAAAAGATCACGCCATCGAATCTCCGTTTGTGCCTGGGCCGATGAACAAACATGGCGGTCTGCTGTTTCCCATTGGTCAATTTAGCCAGTGGGTCGGCAACCAGTTGATGGCCATGGGCACGGTACAGTTGTGGCCCGGAACGCCGGTGCAAGCACCGCTGTTTGAGGGAGATAAAGTCACGGGCATCCGCTTGTCCGATCAAGGTGTGGATAAAAAGGGCAACCCCGATGCCGCGTTTATGCCGGGCATGGACATTCATGCAGATTTGACTGTGGTTGGCGATGGCCCGGTCGGTTATGTCGGTCAGCAGCTCGACGAGCATTTTGGACTGCCCGACGAAAACGAGCGCAAAGATTGGGCGGTCGGTATGAAAATGGTGATTGATCTACCCGAACACTCGACTCTCGAACCCGGAACGGTTTTGCATACGATTGGCTACCCGGAGCCGGAGATTTTTGGATTTTTGTATGTGCATCCGGATCGTGTGGCATCGCTGGGCATTTTTATCCCATCCTGGTTCGACAATCC
>CAYPZM010000028.1:0-16381 GCA_964414825.1 uncultured Cytophagia bacterium
ATCACCACCGGTTGATTTACGGCGTGGATGAGGTATTGGGGCGGATTCGAACCGAACTTGAAAAGAGAGGGTTGGCGGATGATACCGTCATTGCTCTGCTGGGCGACAACGGTTTCTTTTTAGGCGAATACGGTTTTGCCGGAAAATGGCTGGGCTACGAGGAGTCGATTCGGGTGCCGTTGGTGATTTACGATCCGCGCTTGCCAAAATCCCGGCGCGGCCGGGTGCGCTCGGAAATGGCGCTGAACATTGATCTGGCGCCGACCTTGTTAGCGTATGCCGGATTAACGCCGCCCGCCGACACCCAGGGCAAAAGTCTGCTGCCCCTCGTGCGCGGCGAGTCCATGGACTGGCGGCGGGATTTCTTTTACGAGCATTTGTTTCGGGTGCCGAAAGCCGCGCGGGAACGCGTCGGGTATATTCCAGCTTCAATTGGCGTTCGAAGCAAACGCTATAAATATTTGCGTTATATCGATCAGATGCCGGTTTACGAGCAGTTGTTCGATTTGCAGAGCGATCCGCAGGAAGAGAACAATTTGGCGAATTCGGAAACGCATCAGGAGATTTTGGCGCAATTGCGACAGCGGTGTGATGAGTTAAAGCAAGAGTGTCAATAAGTTTTGGGAATGTAGTCACTGCGATTTTGCAGAGATGAGACAACATTTGCAAAGAAGACCTCGTAGTACATCTCTCAGATGTGCTACGAGTTTAGACAGAAACTGGCGGCGGGTGTGGATCGATACGATTATAACGCGCAGCACAAGGAGACGTTTTTGTTCCGGCTGGAAACAACCTGACCCCGCTAAATGAACATGACTCGTTAACAAATTGGAGCACATTGATGAAACGCAGAACATTTTTAACCACTCTGGCTGCATCCGCTGGCGCTTTGGCTGTTGGATGTGATCGTAAACCTGAATCCTCGACTGAACTTGAGCAATCAACCGGCAACACCATTCTCGAACCGGCGCGGGAAATCCCGATTATTGCTGAACCGGATGTGCTGGTGGTCGGCGGCGGTCCGGCCGGCGTGGCTGCGGCCATTTCAGCCGGACGCGCCGGAGCCAGCGTTGTGCTGGTCGAGCGCTACAATCATCTCGGCGGCTTGTGGACCGGCGGCCTGGTACTGCCGTTGCTTTCCACCCATGCGGTGGACAAAAAGGGCATCCATCAACAGGTCATTTACGGCGTCGGCGATGAGATGGCGCAGCGGCTTTTTGACCTCGATATGGCCATTCATGAGGTCAATCCGGTGATCGATCCCGAAGCCGGGAAATATGTTCTGGATGTCATGATTCAGGATTCCAACGTCAACATGCTCTATCATTGCTGGGCGTCGAACGTGATCATGGAAAACGGCTGGATCAAGGCGGTTCTGCTTGAGAGCAAATCCGGCCGCGTTGCCATTGCGCCGAAAATGGTGGTGGACGGCACGGGCGACGGTGATATTCTGGCGCTGGCGGGTGAAAACTTTGAGAACATGAAATATCACATCGGTCTGGTGCATCGGCTCGGCAATGTGGACCGCATCGACACATCGGCTCCGGGCTATAAAAAGATGTCCATCGGCAAACCGACGCCGATTCCGAGCGTCAACTGGCACAATATGCACGGCGAGAATGATCAGGACGGTCTGGATTTGCACACGCTCTCGGATTTGCAGCAAAAGTACCGCATTCGAATTTGGGAGAATACGCAAAAAATCCGCTCGACGCCGGGACACGAGGATGTCTTTTTGCTGGACACGGCTTCACAACTGGGCGTTCGCATGTCCCGAATTTTGGATGGCGAATATCGGCTCACCATCAAGGATTCCATGACCTTTAAAAAATTTGACGACGTCGTCGGTATTAGCGGCGCCTGGTGTAATATGCTGTACCAAGGACGCAGCGTTCCCGTCAGCGAACGGCCGTTGTGGCAGATTCCGTATCGTTCGTTGCTGCCGAAAAAGACCAAAAATCTTATTGTCTCCGGCCGTTGTTTTTGTTTTGAACGCGAACTGGTGGAAGACACCCGCATTATCGGCACCTGTCTGGTGACCGGCCACGCCGCCGGCGCGGCCGCGGCAACCGCCGTGCGGCACAATGTGTCGGCAAAGGCAGTGGACGTTTCCAAAGTTCAGGAATTGCTAAAATCACAAAACGCCAATCTGGGATGAGGATCAAGCCGCAACATACCCGACTGGGCGTTTTGATATTGATCGTGCTGTCGGTGGTACCCGTTTCCTTTGCATGGATTTTTGGATTTGTGGTGTGGACGAGTCCGCTGGTTTTTATCGCCTCGCTGCGGTCGTTGTCCTTGTCAATCATGTCGCTGCTGGGACTGGCGGCGCTGATACTTGTTTTACAGCGCCCGCGCGGGTATTGCAAGTGGCTCTGCCCCACCGGCCTGTTGTGCGAGGCGATTTCGCAGAAAAGTCGATGGCGTCTGTTCAAAAAACTGCCGCCGCTCGGGATGTTCAGCGCCTTTGTTTTGATCGGCAGCATCGTGTTCGGAGCAAGCGTCGTGTTGGTGTTTGACCCGATTGTGGCCCTGGCTGCTTTTTTGAATAGCGTCGCTCTTCCGGCCGACATGGCTTGGTTCAGCGTGATCGTTTTCGGCTTTATCATCGGCATCAATCTCTTGTCGCGGCATGTCTGGTGCGCCAAATTGTGTCCGTTGGGCGGACTGCAGGATGCCGCCACAAAAGTCTCCCGCTGGGTGCAAGGGCGAAAAACGGATAACATCCATTTCAACACGCATCGCCGCCTGGTGCTTGGCGCTTTGGGTGGATTTGGCGCGGGACTCTTGCTCAAACGATCGCGGTCGGACTCGAACGTTTTACGGCCGCCGGCCGCGCTGGCCGAAGCTGATTTTCAATTGACGTGTCTCCGCTGCGGCACTTGCATGCAGGCGTGTCCGACACACATTCTTTATCCGCAGCTAAAAAGTGCATCGCTCACAAGTCTGTTCACCCCACAGGTCAAATTTGAATCAGGGTATTGTCTGCCGGATTGCACGCGATGCGGCGATATCTGTCCGAGCGGCGCCATTGGGAAATTTTCCAGGCCGGACAAAAAGCACACAAAAATCGGCATTGCCCGGATTGATGTAGATAATTGCCTGCTCACCAAACATCAAGAATGCGATCGCTGTCGGTTTTATTGTGAATTCAACGCGATTGAAATCCGGGGATCGGATGAGGATTTCAGCTCGCAACCGGTTGTCATTCAGGAAAAATGCGTTGGCTGCGGGGCTTGTGAGGTGGTTTGTCCGGTGTCCGTTGTTTGTATTATTCCGGCATGATAGATAAACGGAAACCGTGGCTTCCGGTGTTTAAGCGAGGCCATATGTTGATAATCGAGGCGCCAAAATATAGAGACTTGCCAAACAGTTCCGATTTTGTAAGGAGTGAAAAAGATGAACCGACGAAAATTTCTGGGAACAACTGCCGGAATTGCGATAGCTGCTGGTTTGAATTCACCAGGTTTTGCGCAATCTGAGGATTTTCCTACAGCGGTGCTGGGCCGCACCGGCAAAAGCGTCTCCCGCCTTGGTGTGGGCTGCGGTTTTTTTTATCACAAAAGAGTACTCCTCGATGGAAATTGTGGCTGTGATCGAGACCGCCATCGAGCTGGGGGTGAATTATATTGATACGGCGCCAAATTATCCCGGCGTGCAGGAAAAATTGGGCCCGATTCTCAAAGGCGTTCGAGAGGATATATTTTTGACGTCGAAAATTGAAGAGGCCGGTTACGATGGCGCCTGGAAACAGCTAGAAAAAAGCATGCAGGATATGCAAACGGATTTTCTCGATCTCGTGTTTTTACACAGTTTTGGCGATACCAATCGCTGGCCGGATACGAAAAAAGTAATCGGCAAAGCGGGTGCGTTGACCGCGCTGGTTAAAGCGAAACAACAGGGTGTGATCGGCGCGATCGGTGCCAGCGGCCACAATCGTCCGTCTCGGTATCTCGAACTCATCAATACCAATGAAATTGATGTGCTGATGAACGTCGCCAACTTTGCCATGCAGCACACGTACGGATTTGAAACAAAAGTATGGCCGTGTGCCCGCGAACTTGACATGGGACTCGTTGCCATGAAGGTCCTCGGCGGCGTGCATCCCAACACACAAAAAGAATTCCGGTTTCACATCGACGAGTACGACAACGCGATTCGTTATGCGCTGTCCATTCCCGGCGTCTCCACGGCCGTCATCGGCATGCGCGATCCGTTTGAGGTGGAAGAAGCGGTTGCGGCCGTTCAAAGCTTTCAAGCGTTATCCGAAACAGATCAAATTGCTTTGGCTGAAAATGGAAAAGGGCTTGTGGAGAGTCAACCTTCGATTTGGCGCGAAGTATGGGGGCCTGAGGATTAAGCGCTAGGCATAATGTTCTCAATTTGAAGCTGAACAGTCGGTGAGCGGATAGGTGGTGGGACAGAGCAGCAGACTCTATGGAATAATCGTACACCGCATATACGTAATTAAAATGAATGCTGACCCCTTATGGTTAGAAAATATGCTCGAATGTAATAAAATTTCCAAAGCATTCAAGACAGCTATGTATTTCCAAAGCTGAAGGAAAGACGAATGTAAGCGAAAGGAGAGTTTATTATGCCTCAAGTTGAATATATTAAACACATAAACGCCCAACCCGAAAACGTATGGAATTTTATCTCGGATATTCGTCGCGGACCCGAATGGGTAGAGGTTATGGAAAAGGTCTTATATGTTAGCGACGAACCTCTAAAAGAGGGCAGCAGCTACCGGGAGGAATCCAAAATTGCCGGAAGTACCTCCGAGACCGAGTGGCACATCACCGAATTTGATCCTCCTCGTCGTCAGGTTCACAAGACAGACGAGACTATGCTTCGAGCAACCCTCACCATGGAAGTGTCGCCCGAAAACAATGGGACAAAATTTCGCCATCGTACCGAATTTAAAATGATGCCGCGTTTTCGTCCGTTGGGATGGATTGTAGAAAAATTGTTCGGATATCGAATGATGTCGAAAAAAATTAAAACAAACAGTAAATAATGCGAAACGCATTATAGAATCAGAACAAGGAACATCCTGAAAATGCTTTGCCTGTTACGGCAATAAAGATTGACTCCAGCCTCCGGTCTTTGGGGTCACCGGAGGCTTTCAATTCTTAAATTTACGAGGAATTCCATAAAATCTTTGCGATATTTTTATTATCTTACATACAGAAATTTCGATTCGATCATAAATATGTAAGGGAAAACTATCATGCAAAGACGACATTTTTTAAAGCTCAGCGCCTTGAGTACGGCCGCGGCACTGTCACCGTTCGCCCTCACTAAAAAAGCAAACGCGCAACAACAAAAACGTCCCAATATTTTGTGGATTTCCTGCGAAGACATCAGTCCGCGATTGGGTTGTTACGGCGACAACGTGGCGGACACGCCCAATCTGGACAATCTTGCCGCCGAGGGTATGCGGTTTGACCACTGTTTTACCAGCTCGCCGGTATGTGCGCCGGTGCGTTCGGGCATCATTACCGGCATGTACCCGACCACCATTGGCACGCACAACATGCGCACCAGCCATGTGGGCCGCACCAAAGAGCTGCCAACGCCATATCAAACCTGTCCGCCGCCGCATGTAAAAGCGTTTCCTGAATTTTTACGGGCTGCAGGCTATTATTGTACCAATAATTCAAAAACCGATTATCAATTTGCCGATTTTTCCTACACGCCGATTTCCATTTGGGATGAAAGCAGTCCGCAAGCGCATTGGAAAAATCGCCCGGATAAAGACCAGCCGTTTTTTGCCGTGTTTAACGACACGCAAACCCACGAGAGCCAAACCTGGCAAGAGCCGGAAAAAACCGATCCGGCTGCGGTCGAGGTGCCGCCCTATTATCCCGATACCCTGCCGGTGCGCAAAGCCATTGCGCGCTTGTACGATCAAATCCACAAAATGGACACTAAAGCCGGCCAGTTGCTCAAAGAATTGAAAGAGGAGGGCGTGGCTGACAATACGATTGTCTTTTTCTGGGGCGACCATGGTGATGGCCTGCCGCGCGGCAAACGTTGGCCGTACGATTCCGGCACGTTAATCCCGCTGATTGTCAAATGGCCCGGCATCATCAAACCCGGAAGTGTGAACAAAGATTTGGTGAGTTCTATCGATTTTGGCCCAACTGTGCTTTCCATGGCCGGCGTCGACATTCCGGCGTGGATGCAAGGCCGTGCATTCCTAGGCGAGCAACAGGGCGAGCCGCGACAGTACGTTTTTTCGCACCGCGATCGATTTGACGAATCCTACGACATGATTCGTTCGGTTCGCGACAAGCAGTACCGATATGTGCGTAATTACTATACACAAACGCCGTATGTGCAATGGATTCCCTATCGCAACAATTCGCCGATTATGCAGGAATTGTTGCGGCTGCAGGCCGAGGACGGTCTTAACGAAATGCAACAGCTCTGGTTCCGCGCGTCGCGTCCGGCAGAAGAGTTGTACGACTGCCCGGCGGATCCGCATCACATTAACAATTTGGCGGACGATCCTGCGTATGCGGATATTTTAAAGCGTCTAAGCCGAGCATTGGATGAATGGCGTCTCGAAACCGGCGATTTGGGCGACGTCCCGGAATCCGAACTGGTGGAGCGCTGGTGGCCGAACGGTGAGCAGCCGCAGACAGACCGCGTCTGGTTTATACCGAACGCGCCGTCGAATCGTGGCAACGAACGTATTCAATCGGAAACCGCAGAGTTCCAATCCCCCGCGTTGGTGGATTTCTATTGCGCCACCGAAGGCGCGTCCATGGCCTACACCATGGAAGAAGGCGACGATGCGCGCTGGTTGATTTACACCGGTCCTATTCGCTTGCCGCGTGGCAAGACGTTAATTCGCGCTCGCGCCATCCGATATGGGTATAAAGAAAGTGAAGAATCGCGCTGTGTGTTTACGGTGAACTAGCAGCAAGCGAGTCTTACAATATCGAGTATCGAACGTCACGCATCCCATATAACGAAATTCAACAGGAGCTCCCATGCCACTCGTTCCCATGCACGACATTTTAAATCACGCCTACGAAAATCGATACGCCGCTGGTGCGTTCAATGTTGTGAATCTTGAATTTTTAGAAGCCATTTTGGAAACCGCCGAAGCCCAACGCTCGCCGGTCATTTTGAATATTGCCCAGGTACACTTTCCGTATGTGAACCTGGGCAATATGTGTCCGATGATCCATGCTATGGCCAGCCGTTCGCCCGTCCCCGTTGCATTAAATCTGGATCACGGGCTCACCCTGGACGCGATTATTCGCGCCCTGCGCAACGGATTTACCAGCGTAATGTTTGACGGCTCCAAATTGACATTCGAGGAAAATGCCGCCAAAACGGCGGAAATCGTCAACCTGTGCCGCCCGGTTCGCGTATCCGTCGAGGCCGAGCTGGGCGCCGTCGGCGGTGATGAAGGCGGCGGATTGGAGAGCCAGGCCGATTCCGCGTTTTTTACCAATCCCGACGTTGTGGCGGAGTTTGTGCAGACCACGGGCGTTCAGGCGCTGGCGGTGGCCATTGGCAATACGCATGGAAAATACATGGGTGAACCCAATCTGGACTTTAATCGGCTCCAGGCTATCAATCAAGCCGCGGGAATTCCGTTGGTGTTGCACGGCGGTTCGGGTATTTCCAAAGCTGATTTTAAAAAAGCGATCTCGCTGGGTATTTCAAAAATCAATATTTATACGGATATGTCACAAGCCTCGCTCCAGGCCACGGAGCAATTTTTAAAACAAGAGCAAAAATATCATGCCTATCCGGAAATGATGTTGGCTATTAAAAAAGCTGTTGCCGACGTTGTGGCCGAACAGATGGATACATTTGGCAGTAGCGGGCAGGCGAATTAGAGTTGGGTTGGCTTTTTTAACGCAGAGCCGCCAAGCGCGCAGAGGATGCGCAGAGAAAAACTATATATTTTTGCAATTCATCTTGGAGCCAGGCTTGATATCGCGAAACTTTAGATTTCTGTGAAGCTCTGATGTTATTATTTATTTTGAACTTGAAATAGCGTTGCTCGATGCCAAAAACAGAGCCATTATTTCGATTTTGCAATTCTCCTCTGCGAACCTCGGCGTTGTCACCGCCTCTGCGTTTTGTTTTTTTGAGAAAGAATTAATCTGGAGATTCATATGAAAATCTGCAAAATCGTATGCTTTGTCAGCATGTTGATGCTCTTGTCACGTTGTGGGAAACAACCAACTGTTGTTAACTATCCAGCGATTGACGGCCTGCAAACCAGCGACGTCTATACGGTTACGGTCAACGGCGAATCGGTGTGGACGGAAAAACTGCGCACCGATTTTGATTTGCAGCGCCTGCCGGACTGGTTTACCGGCTCGGATTACGTCAACCGCCAACAGGAAGTGCATATCAGCAACTTTTCCTGCGAGGGGCCGATTTCGGTTCAGCTTGACCTCTCGGAACCGGTCGATTCGGTCAGCATTCATCCGCTCAGCCGCGGCATCCAACCGACCACTGACGGCCAATCGCTTTCATTCGAATTGCCCGGACCGGATAAATTATACATCAAGGTGAACGAACTGCCGCCGCTGTGCTTTTTCGCCAATCCGCTGGAAACCGAGGTGCCGGATTCGACCGACGTCAACGTCACCTGGTTCGGTCCCGGTGTGCACCGCCCCGGCATGATGCGCCCGGAATCCGGCAGCACGATTTATATTGCCGGCGGCGCCATTGTCTACGGCGGCATCGAAACCGACGGCGAGTCGGATATTCGCGTCCTCGGCCGCGGCATTCTGGACGGCAATTTCGAGTACCGCCGCATGGTCAAGCCGGAGAATTCGCGCAATCTGGAATTCAACGGCATCATCACCCGCAACGGCCGCGGCTGGACGAATACGATTATCAACTGCGACAGTGTGGTGTACGAGAACGTCAAAGTTGTCAGCTTTCGGCCCGGAGGTGATGGCGTCAATCCGCTCAATTCGCGCCACATCAAAATTAACAACTGTTTTTTCCGCTGCACGGACGACTGTATCGCCATCAAGGCGCCGGACACCGAGATTCCGTCCTACGACATTCGCGTCACCAACAACACCATGGTCGGCTTTGCCTACAGCGACGGCTGCACTATCGGTTTTGAAACCAACGCGCCGAGCATTTCTAAGGTGCTGGTAAAAAACTGCGATGTCATCCAGGCGCGCGGCGGCTCGCGGGTGGACGGCCATTCCGCGTTCAGCATCATCTGCGACGGCCCGGCAAACATTCACGATATCCGCTACGAGGATATTCGGGTGGAAGAGGATGTGCTCAAACTGTTCGAGCTGCACATCACCGACGGTGCCAAATACGGCCTCAATCCGCCGGGACATATTGCGGATGTGCATCTGAAAAACATCATCTGGAACTCGGAACGACCGATTATCCTGCACGGTTACAGCCCGGAAAACAGGGTGAAAAACGTGACGTTTGAGAATTGCAGCATTGCCGGAGAGCCGCTTACGCAAGCACGCAAAGATGTTTTTCAGATAAATGAGTTTGTAGAAAATGTAAAATTTGAATAGGGTGTTAGGAGTCATGCCATGAAAAAAGCCATTATGAGCATTTGTCTGCTTGTTGGGGGCCTTGCTGCCCAAAATCCGATTGTTCCCGCCGGGGTCTACATTGCCGATCCCGCCGCGCATGTGTGGCCGGACGGTAAATTGTACATTTACGGCTCGCTGGATGAGAGCACCGACTATTATTGCTCCTGGCGGCATCATGTGATGGAAACGGATGACATGCTCAACTGGACCATTCACGAAAACCGCTTTGCCTCCAGGGGCGAGAACGACGAGGTGCCGTATAACAACACCCTGCTGTTTGCCCCGGACTGTATGTTTCACGACGGCAGGTATTATTTGTACTATTGCCAGCCGGACCCGGAAAATGCCGAAGGTGTTGCCACCTCCGACAGTCCAATTGGCCCGTTTGTGAACGGCGAACCGATCGATACCCACGGCCATAACCAGATCGATCCGAACGTGTTCATCGACGATGACGGCACGGCGTATTATTTGTGGGGACAATTTACCCTGAAAATGGCCAAACTGAAACCGAACATGAAAGAGCTATATGCGGAAACAGTGACCGACAGCGTGCTGACCGAAACCGACCATTTTTTTCACGAAGGCGCGTTTCTCACCAAGCGCAACAACATTTATTACCTGGTGTACGCGGATATGAGCCGGTCGAACGTGCCGACCAGCATCGGCTATGCCACCAGCACCGAACCATTTGGACCGTACGAATACCGCGGCGTCATTGTCGACAATGATAATTGCGATCCCGGCGCCTGGAACAACCACGGCTCGATTGCCGAGTATAACGGTCAGTGGTATGTCTTTTATCATCGATCCACCCACAACTCGAAAAAAATGCGCAAGGCCTGCGTCGAGCCGATTACCTTTGAACCGGACGGCAGCATTCCCGAGGTGGAAATGACCTCGCAGGGCGCCGGCGGTCCCCTGCCCGCCACCGAGCTGCTGGACGCCGAACGCGCCTGTCAGGTGTTCGGCAATGTCCGCATTCAATTGTTTGAGCCGGGTAACGAAGAGCTGGGCGCCATCCAGCACGACGACCGGGTGGTGTTCCGCTACATCGATTTCGGCGAAGGTGTGTCGAAATTGAAAATGCGCGTCAAACCCGGCAAACAAGCCGGCGCCATTGCCCTGAAACTGGACATGCCCTGGCGGCGGAATATCGGCCAAATCCACGTGCCCGCCGCGAGCGACAGCGACTGGGTAACCCTGGAAACCGACATTGAAAACGCCGAGGGCGTGCGCGCCTTGTGGATTCAGTTCTGGGCCGATGAGCAATCGCACGATCTGGATTGGGCCGTGGATTGGCTACAATTTGAATGATTTTCAGCCATTAGTTTAGCTCGTCCACAGTGGTTATGGATTTTTTAAATGACGCCAGACGCTCTTTTTCCTCCAGCAAGCGTTCAAGTTGCGGCTCATAAAAGAATTCGCGCTGACCAAAGGCGGGTTGCAGATCTGCAGCCCATTGCGCGCTTGGATCGTATTTGGCGAAAAACGGTCGTTTGCACCATTCCGGATTGCGCGCCTGGATCAGATTCAACACAAATACTTTTTCGCCGTTAACATCAGCTATGCCTTCAATGGCAATTTTGCCGGGCGTAGCCGACATCACCGGCCCGCGCGCCGTTCGCGCTAGTCCCGAAAGCTGCATGTACGCATCGCGGTAAATGCGCAGCGCTCGCGTTAACGGCAGCGCAAAATAGTGATTGGCGCCGGTGTTTCGTTCCACAAACATGTAATACGGCACAATCCCCAGCCTGACTTGCTGTTTCCACATCTGCGCCCACACTCGGCCGTCGTCGTTGATATGGCGAATCACCGGTGATTGACTGCGGATTTGCGCCCCGGTGCGTCGCAAACGTCGAATCGCTTCCTTGACCACATCGGTTTCGAGCTCGACACGGTGATTAAAATGCGCCATAATCGCCAAATGTTTGCCCGACCGAACAATGCGCTCAAAAAAGGCCAGCAGTTCATCAGCATGTTTGTCCGTGACATATTTATAGGGCCAATACGACAGTGATTTGGTACCGATACGAATGGTTTGAATGTGATCAAACTCGGGCGACAATAACGGCTCTAAATAAATTTTGATACGATTCAAGGACATAATCATGGGATCGCCGCCGGTGAACAGCACGTCGGTTACCTCTTTGTGGCGTTTCAGATACTGCTGAAATTTAAACGATTCGTCCGTGGCAAATTTTAAAGACGAGTCGCCCACAAATTGCGCCCATCGAAAACAAAAGGTGCAATACGCGTGACACGTTTGGCCGGCAGAGGGGAACACCAGCGCAGTTTCTCGATATTTGTGCTGCACTCCGGGAACCGGTTCATGGTTCATAAACGGTACGTTGGCCGTCCTTTGTTTTGCCGGATGCGGATTAAGTGATTGCCGAATCCGGTGCGCTTTTCTGCGAATTTCAGCTTCGGAACCGGATTTTAGCGCTTGCGCCATCTGGTCAAAATCTTCGTCCGCCAGCATGCCTCTCTGCGCAAAGGTCAACTGATACATGGGATCATCCGGCACTTGTTTCCAGTTGATGAGCTCGTTCAATACATAATTATTGGTACGAAATGGAAGCACATGCGCTACCACTTTCAAGTTGAAACGTTCTTTTTTCGATAGCTTTTTGATCTGCGGGATTTCATTTATACTGGAAAGATTGTATAACTTGAGTTTAGATGGACGGGTCATAAGACCTCCTTTATCTGAACATCAGATGGTTGTTCCGATTGCTATGTTGCAACAAACCACAAAAGAAAAGTATGGTTGTGTACCGAAGGCTCGAAAGCGTGGCTTGCATCGATGGCGTTAGAAATGTATAAACAGCTTTAAATGCCGGTATGTAATATATATTTTAACGGGATTTCAACATCATATATTCATTAATTTTATAGGCTGCGGTGGCCAAAATTTGGTTGCTTGTTTGCTTAAATTGATTAATTTTAAAACGATTAACCTGCACCCACATTCAGGAGGAGTCTCTCGTGTTTTCTTATCTGTTCCGTTTTGTGTTGATTGTATTTCTGCTTTTTCTCGCCTGTTCGAACCAGATACCGGAAAGACCGCCCAATATCGTGTGGCTGGTGGCCGAAGATATCAGCCCGGCTTTGGGCGACTATGGCGATGAATTTGCCACCACGCCCAACATCGACGACCTGGCCGCTCAAGGCATTGTCTATGAAAATGCCTTTGCCACGGCACCGATTTGTGCTCCGGCGCGCTCGTGTTTGATGAGTGGGTTATACGCCACCTCGTTAGGCACGCAGCACTTGCGTTGCGAAATTCCGTTTCCCGAACAGTTGCAAACTCTACCAGAATTGCTCAGTGAGGCCGGCTATTTTACCTCGAACCGAAACAAAACCGATTACAATTTCGACCCGCAAAATCGCTGGGAGCACTGGTCCGGTTCGTTAACGCCCTGGCGAGAAAGGGAAAAAGATCAGCCATTTTTCAGCTTTATCAACATTGGCCCGTCGCATGAGGGCAGTGTGAACAATAAACAGCGTTTTGAAGAGCTTACGCAGGATTTAAATCCAGCACTTCGCCACGATCCCGCTCAAGTGACGGTTCCGCCTTATTATCCGGACAATGCGGAAACGCGCGAGGTGTGGGCGCGCTATTATGATATCATGACGGTGCTCGACAAAAATGTCGGCGCAGTTCTCGACAGCTTGGAAAAAGATGGCCTGATGGAGAATACGATTGTCTTCTTTTTTGGCGATCACGGCTTTGGTATGCCGCGTTACAAACGCTGGCTCTATAAGACCGGCCTGCATGTGCCGCTGGTTGTGTATGTGCCGGAGAAATATCAAAAACTTGCCGAAAATAATCCTGGGACATACAATGATGAACTCGTCAGTTTTGTGGATTTTGTGCCCACGGTTTTGAATTTGGCTGGTGTCGAAATTCCTGCGGATAAAGAAGGCCAACCCTTCCTCGGTCGCCGCACGCCCAAAGATCGAGAGTACATTTTTGGCGCCCGCGACCGTGCCGATGACATGTATGAAATGTCCCGCGCCGTTTCCGATGGCCGTTATTTTTATGTGCGCCATTTTATGCCGCATTTGCCCTACATACAATCCGGTTTTATTTATTCGGATGTCAAGGATTCCTTTCGTGCCTTACGCGATGCGTTCAAGGCCGGCAAGCTCAATGCCGAACAATTAAAACTGTGGCAAGCCAAGCCGATTGAAGAATTGTACGATTGGCAATCCGATCCGCACGAGCTGACCAATTTAGCGGAAAATCCCAATTATCGAGAAATAAAAGGTAAACTGGCGCAGCGGCTGCACGACTGGATGGTCGAGCACCGCGATCTGGGATTGCTGCCGGAAGCGGAATGCATGATTCGCTCCGAGGGCAGCACGCCGTACGACTATGCGCGCGAAAGCGGCGAGTATGCGGTTGAGGAGATTTTAGAGGCGGCCGAAATGGTCGGCAAAGCGGGAGAGGCGGCGCTGGCAGAAAAACTGTCGCACCCCGAAAGCGGTGCGCGTTATTGGGCTGTAATGGGCATTCGCCAACTACCGGAGATTAACGACTATACGAAGCAGGCGCTCATAGCTGCGCTGGACGATCCGTCGCCCAGCGTGCAAATCCTGGCCGCCGAAGTGTTGTGCCACTTTGTTCATGCCCCTCAAGCCGTAACCACGCTCGGCGAGTGGGTGCAAGATGATCGTCCCTGGGTCGCCATGCAAGCCGCACGCTCCATTCAGCTCATTGGTGAAGACGCCCGCCCTCTCATTCCCATTATGTACAAAGTGCTATACAAAAATCTGGGCGACGGCTCCTCGCATCGAAAGTACAAAGATTTTAATTATGCTGCGTTCACCAGTTGGTCGCTCGAGTGGGCACTGCAGGAGTTAGGGGAAGAAATAGAGGTGAATTGAGAGGATGCAATGGGCCAATCAAAAAAATAAAATTTGTTGTTTTTAAAAACCGTGCAGGCTCTACTACCTGCACGGTTATTTAAATGGCTCTCATAGCAATTCTGAATGCTCCGAGAAGATTTTTGAATAACGCCTAAAAACACGGATCGACCGACGTATCCACCAAATTGGTGCCGTGCACCAAATTGTCCACACCGCAATCTTTGGTTAACAGATCGCCGGTTTCGGCAACGTTACCAAAGGTGGTCGGTGCTACAAAGCCAAAGCGGTCAGTTTCGCCGGCAAGCTCTACATCATAGGTGCCGCTATTCGACGCCTCATTTTGCGATATATAATTGTGGTTGGCTCCGTCGATGATCAGATACCCCGCATAGCCACTGTTGTGAGCGCTGTTGCGTCGGACTTGCCAGCGATGGGCAGCGAGCTCCGAACCCACTATATCGCCGCTGGGCATTTTAAAGTCTGTGGGTATTTTGCAGAGGATAATGCCAAACATATTGTCGTGCAATGTATTGCGAAGCAAGTAGCCTTCTCTATCGCTGGCAAACGCGCCAAATAAATAATTGGATATATTGTTTTGAGCTATCTCAACGTTATCACCATTCATAACCCAAACGCCAGCGGCTACATCTACCGAACCATCTTGCCAGAGCAAAGTTCCGACAATCGTGTTTTGTACAATTTTAGCCCGGTTGGCGTGCTGCAGCGACACACCAAATTGATAGTCATGAATTTTATTGTTGCCTACAGTTGCATCAGGAGCGTTTTCGAACATAATTGCCGCGCCGCCAGCCTGGCCTTTGGGTCGAATTTCCAGTCCCCATACAACAACGTTGGACGCATTCTGCACGTGAATGCCAGGCTGCATGTAATCGAGGGGTGGAGTTGGTTGCGTGTCAAACACTAAAATCGCGCCCGGTTCCCCAATAATTCGCACCGTCTGGTTGATCAGGACCGTACCGTCCTCGTGATGAAGCCCCGCTTGCACTAAAACTGTACCATCCTCGCCAGCCTCTGCTACGGCATCGGCAAGTTGGTTTTGCGAACCCGCCGGAAGCGTGACCAGGTTCTCCTGAAATTCATCCGGCAATTTCTCCAACTCGGAAGGAAGAGCCTGCAAATCTGGATGTAATGTTGTTGGTGATGCTGAATTATTCTGCTGATACGGCTCCGGCCCGGTTGTATTTTGTTTTTCACAAGCCACAAGCAAGACGAGAGTGATAAGAGAAAAATATAGAGCTTTCATGATACACCTCTTTGTTTGGTTAGCGTTACACGAACGATTTAGGCAAGGAGTGTACCAGAAAAGGGGTGTGTTGTTACCCTTTGTTTATAATTGGATTATAAGAAGGATATGCGCGCATCGATCAGAAAAATCTTTATAAATTTTCGTGAAAATTCTCGAACAATTTTGGAGTGTTGATTTTTATATAGTTAAAGGTGTGAAAATTCACGAACAAATAGTGGCTTTTTGGAAAGCCACCAAAGGAAGGGTTTGCTAAAAATCGGGGTTTGCACCTGGTAGTAATAGCTACACTGCTCAGCGTCGAACCGTCAAATTGAGTCGAATGTGTTTCCGCTAATTGTCAATCGTGCTCTGTCCATATTTGCACATGTTTGCCGGTCGAGTAACGTTATGGGCGTGAGAACTATCGGGCAGAATCCATTCTGCCCGAATTTTGATCAAGAGGTTGTGGAGAATCGATAGACAGCGGCAATTTTATGGTCAGTCGGCATATCTTCGGCGGACAGAATGTAGACGCGCGCCTGATGCAAAAATGCCTTTTCTGCCGCTACGTCAAACAAATTGACATCCTGAGACTCTTTGGCTTCATGATAGGCAATTTCATCCTTATCGGGATCAAACTCGCCCCACTTTTCGGCACCTTGGGCCACAAACAGGGTATCCACTTGATTTCGTGTCGTAG
>CAYPZM010000028.1:16391-24883 GCA_964414825.1 uncultured Cytophagia bacterium
AATATCCGCCAAATCATCCGAGCTTTTATTGCCTTCTTTAAACCGCGTTATAGCGCGTTTTTTGGGGGCCTCTAAATAATCTTGCACCAGCGGCAACGAGAGCTTGTGAAGGTCTTCGTCGTGCAAGGTTTCCGCATCTTTGGTGATGGCCTTTTTTGCAAGGTGCAAATAAGAGTTGGCTTGACGATACAGCGATACCAAATATTCTTGTCCGGCCAATACCAGCGGTTCGGATTTGCTCGCCAGAACGTTTGAGACCTCACGATTGACCATTTGAAAATAGCGCAACACTTCACCTTTTTTCTGCGCATCGTCCATGCCCACACCGTGTCCGTGAAACATGGCGGAACGAATTCCTTTGCCTTCGGCCGTGCCGGTGTGAAACTGCAACTGGCGTTCCGGGTCTTCGTACTGCAGCATCTCTTCAATGCTTTGCGGCAGGGATTCCGGCGTTACGTCCTCAATATTATAGGGCGTGGCCTGGTACATTTTTAATTTTTCCAAACCGACCGCCAAAACGTAATAGGTGGTATCGAGTTCGGTCACAAACGGCAACAAGGGAGAGATAACAAATCGTTGCGACACGGCAACTTGCTCATCAAACTCCAATGGTAAACGAAAGGTCTCGAACGAGTCGTGCGTTATAAATACCGCCAAGCCCAGATTTTGGTGTTGCCAGTACGGCGTTTCCTGAATCAATGCCTTTGCCGGTTCCAAAAGAGGCTTTATGTCATTGTCGCGAAAGCCCAAGCCTTTGAGCTGCTTTTCCGCTTGATTGAGCAAATTTTTGTAGCGAATGGCATTTTGTTCGGTTTCCTTGCCTTTGATGATCATGGGGCTGTATATCGAAATGCTTGGGTTTTTGGCAGAATTGATCAATGAGACCAAGGTGTCTCGCGAAACAGAGTCAAGATATTGCATGGACACGTAACCTCCTTGTTATTTTGATTGATGTTTCGTACAAAAATAGGTCGCTCGTCCCGATACGGTTATTTTGTTGATGATACCGTCGCATTTTGGACACGGGGTATCCGGTTTGCGATGCGGCAACAAATACGATTTCGGCATATTTTCGGGATTTGCTTTGTGATCGATGGCCGTTTTGAGTACGGTTTTCATTTTGTTAAAGATGGTTTTGATTTGATCATCCGATAAATCCGGCACATTGTATTTTGGATGAATACCGGCTTGGAATAAAATTTCATCGGTATAGACGTTGCCGATGCCGGCCATCATGGACTGATCCATGAGCGTGGATTTGATAGAGCCGCGTTTTTTTGCCAGCAGCTCGCGAAAAAATTTTAGATTGATGTCATCCGCAAACGGGTCCGGGCCCAAATAATTTTTATTGATAAATTCGTCCGTCTCTTCGGTCACAAATATTTTGCCCAATTTTCGGCGTAAATCATACGCCAGGTGATAGCCATTTTCAAAATCGACTAACAACCGGGTGTGTTCGGGTTTTTCATCGTTTTGTTTGTAATATTTGAGAAAACCGGTCATGCCAAAATGCAGGCCCAGCCATCCTTTGCTGTCCAGCTCGATGAATAAATATTTGCCATGCCGGCGGGTGGACTCGAATGAAGCGCCTTTGAGCCGACGCGATAACGTCCGTTTCGAGACAGAATCCAGCACCGACGTTTCCACATCAAACCCGGTAATTTTTTGATGTAACGCTGTTGAATTGATATAATTGGCATAAACTTGAACATCGGGGAGCTCGGGCATGATTCCTCCAAATTTGCTGCTGTTTATTGAACCAACAAAAGAAGGCGAGATTTTATTTATGAAAAATTTATTGCCGCACGCGACAGAAACGCGATTCTTTGCGTTTTGAGAGGGATAAATCGAGCCTCCGAGGGAGAAGGTGGAAAAAGATTCTATGATGTTTCGAGTACGATTGGGACGGGATGAACAGGATCAACAGGATTTGAGCAATTTCTTTTATCCTGTTGATCCTGTCGAGGTTGTCGAAAAAGTCAAATGTACAATTATTGTCGCCAAAATGAACTATTAACCAAACGCCTTTTTCAACATGGCCAGGCTTTTGGGAATCGCGGTTTGGTAATCTTCTTCCCCTTCAAATTCTAAAGAAATGTAACCGCGATAGTTGTGTTGTTTCAAAATAGCGGCAATACGATCGTAATCGAGGTCAATGGTGTAATAAGTGCCGCCACCGTAATAGGTTTTGGCTTGCACAAACGCAGTAAACGGCGCAATTTTTCCCAGCTTTTCGTACGGATTTTCCAAAAAATTTCCGGTGTCCATGAGCAATTGGAGCCACGGCGAATCCACGGCATTAAAAATGCGCAGCATGCCCTCGGGCGTGCGCGCCAGTCCCCAGTGATTTTCCAGCGCCAGCAGCACGCCGTTTTTTTCGGCAGTCGGCAAAATCTTTTCAATCGATTCGATCACCCAGGGAAACGCATCCTCCTCGGTATAGCCGGGCAAGGTCGGTTCAATTCCACGATTTTCCATCAGCTCGTCAAACGAAATCACGCCCCAGCGTCCTGTATTCAATCGCAAACAGGGAATGCCGAGTTTGTAGGCCATCTCAATCATGTCGATGGTGTGATCGATGTTTTCCTGCCGTTTTGCCGCATCCGGCGTGACAAATCCTTGATGAATTGAAAATGCGCACAAATCAATGCCATTGAGCAACGCGCGGCGTTTGATCTCTTGCAAATAGGCATCGTCAGTACGCTCCATTTGAATGTGCAAAATGTCAAGTCCGTCAAATCCCCATTTTGCTGCCAGTTCGATGCACTCTTCCATTTGCAATTTTAACCCTTCTTTAAAACGCCAAACGGAGTAGGTGGCGAGGGCAAAGCGATTGCTAGCGGCTGTGGTTTCTTGAGAGAAACTGGCAATAGGAGTGGATGCCACTGTAGCCGCAGCCACTCCCGATGCTAGGAAATTACGTCTGTTGATGGTTTGCATAAAGCTCCCTGTTTTCGTTTAATAAAGACCAAACGCGCGCTGCAATAACGCAGAGGAAAAACATAAAGTGTATCCTAGATCCCTTGACCCATTGCTACTTGGTATCATTGGATTGTTGGTGAGCATCTTTCACCCTCTCGATTTTGTGATACATGACTCGCCGTTCCTTTAGGTACTGTAAAACTTTATCAAAACAGCCAGGCGTTTCACCAATAAATTCGGGCGGACAAATGCCCTTGCGCGAAAAATCGCCATTGGCAAGCAAATGGGCCATGGCCGTGCAGGTGAATCCCGTTGTGCGCGCCATAGAGGATATGCCGGTTTTGGCATCAAAAGTGTCGAACAATTGATAGACGATTTCTTTATGTTGACCGTTTTCTGTGCCGCGCAAAACGATGCGCATAATCGTAAATTCGGGTTCTGTGTCTCCAAGCTTCCATTGCGGAAAAAGCAACTTGGAAGTGACTTGAAGTGGCACCACACGTTGGCCATCGATTTCAATGGGCTCTTTGCTCAAAAAGCCGGATTCGCGCAGCATACGCATGCGCTCGATATGGCCGGGGTAGCGCAGCGTTTTTTCTTTCATAAACGGGATATCCATGGTGTGCAGCAAGGTGCGCAAACCATCCGTGTTGAACGCTTCCAGGGTGCCCACAGGCTCCAGATCAACAAGCTCAGGCTCCGACAATGCCGGACGGGTCACAACATGTCCATGCTCGACCAAACGCGCCGGTCGCGTATATTCTTCCAGCACATCAATCGGCGAAAAGGGCGCCTTGTACTCGTAAGGCCAGGTGCGAGTTACCGGCAGTCCACCTACCAGGCATTCAAAGCTCTCGATTTTCATGCGGTTTTTATAATATCCCAAAATCAGATTGCTCATTCCCGGGGCCACGCCGCAATCCACAATAGCAGTAACGTTGTTCTGTTTCGCCAGGTCATCCAATAAAAATGGATCTTCCGGAAAAAAAGCAATATCCACCACAGGTTTGCCGGTTTGAATGACGGCCTTGAGCGTTTCAAATCCCATAAATCCGGGAACAGCGCCAACAACCAGATCAAACGGCTCGATTAAATTTTGCACGACGTGCGGAGCGGACAAATCCGCTTGCACGGTTTTGATGTTGGAAGTTTGCAGCCGTTGCAGTGTTGGGGTGCGAACATCGGCGGAAGTCACATCAAACGTTGTAGAAAGGTCGATGGCCATGGCCCGCCCGACCATGCCGGCGCCCAGAACGATAATTTTTTTCATAAAAGCCTTTGTATTTTGAGATTGTGTTTGGAAGAGTTCGGCAACATACAGTCGACTGTTTCAAATGTAACCAGCCCCATACAAGGAAACAAGGACTAATTGCAAAAATCGGATTGTTACTGTTGCGAATTCAAAGTCATCCCCAGAAAAAGCGATTAAGCGAGTGATATTTTGCTGTCCATTCAATCCATTTCAAAAACCTACTACCGGGATGTTGCCGTGGATACAATCAGCCTCGACATCCCAAGTGGTTTGCTGACCGTGCTCATTGGGCCAAGCGGTTGCGGCAAATCGACATTGCTTAAATTGATCATGGGGCTGGAAGAGCCTGACAGTGGCAGCATCGAGTGGGCCGACCAAAAGCAGACAAACGAGTTCGAGCGGCGCCATGCCATTGGCTATGTCATTCAGGACGGCGGACTGTTTCCGCATCTGACCGCGTGGAAAAACATCTCGCTTGTCGCCGATTATAAGAAATGGCCGCAAGAACGTGTTCGCCAACGCATGCACGAATTGTCCGACCTGGTTCAAATGGACATGGCACTGCTCCACAAATTCCCTGTGCAGCTCTCGGGTGGGCAACGGCAACGCGTTGGTTTGATGCGGGCGCTGTTTCTCGACCCGGATCTTTTGTTGCTGGACGAGCCGCTCGGAGCGCTCGATCCCATGGTGCGCGCCGATTTGCAGCAGGACCTCAAATCGATTTTTCAGTCGCTGCAAAAAACCGTCATTTTGGTGACGCACGACATGGGCGAGGCGGTCTATTTTGCCGATCGTATTGTGATTTTGCGGGACGGACACGTCATTCAGCAGGGCCAGACCGAGGATTTGATTAGGCGCCCGGCTGATCCGTTTGTGACGCAGTTTATCACAGCACAACGCAACCCGCTTGAACAGGTTCTGGGGGAAGCATGAAACGGTTTGTGATTTTTTTATTAATGCTTGCAAACCTGCTGGTCGCCCAGGAGCGCGATGAAACGATCACCATCGGCTCGAAAAAATTTACCGAAAATATAATTTTAGGTGATATTGCCGCGTTTCTGGCGCAGGATGTGGGATACCCGACTATTCACCGGCGCGAGCTTGGCGGCACACGAATTTTGTGGAATGCACTCGTGGGCGGCGATATCGATATCTATCCCGAATATACCGGTACGATTCGGCGAGAGATTTTGCAGGGCTATTCTCTTGGCAAGAAAGCTGATCTTGATAGCGAGTTGCGGCAATTCAATGTTGAAAAAAGTCCAGCGCTGGGATTTAGCAATACGTATGCCATTGGCGTCAAACGCAAATTGGCGCAGCAACTGGGACTGGAAACGATCTCGGATTTGCGTCAACATCCGAGTTTGGTCTTTGGATTTACCAATGAATTTATGGACCGCCAGGACGGCTGGCCGGGATTGCAGCAGTTTTACAATCTGCCACAGCAAAATGTGCGCGGCCTCGATCACGATTTGGCCTACCGCGGTGTGGAAATCGGCTCGATTGATGTCATTGACATGTATTCGACCGATGCGGAAATTCAGTATTACGATTTGGTCGAGTTGAAGGATGACCAAAATTATTTCCCCGAGTATGAGGCGGTGTATTTGTATCGATCTGATTTGAACGATCGCGCACCGGAGGTGGTCACCGCGTTGAAGCGCATGGGAAGCAGAATTTCCCAGGAACACATGATCGATATGAATGCGCGGGTCAAATTGGATAGGGAAGCGGAGCAACAGGTGGCTGCCGAGTTTGTCAACTCGCGGTTTGTTGTCAACGCCAGAGTAACTGGCCATGATTTCTGGCAGCGCTTGTGGAAACACACGCAAGGGCATTTGTTTCTCGTTACGGTGTCGCTGGCTGCCGCGATTTTGATCGCCATCCCGTTGGGCATTCTTGCTGCAAAGGTGTCGGCCATTGAAAAATTGGTATTGGGAGTGGTCGGCATCATCCAAACCATTCCATCGCTGGCGCTGTTGGTGTTTATGATTCCTCTGCTTGGCATTGGCGCGCCGCCGGCCATTGTGGCGCTGTTTCTCTACAGTCTGCTGCCCATTGTGCGCAACACCTATACCGGCATTCACGACATCCCGGGACCGATCCGTGAATCGGCGTTGGCGCTCGGATTGCCGCCAAATACGCGTTTGCGGCTTATTGAATTGCCGCTGGCGTCGCGTTCCATTTTGGCCGGCATCAAAACCTCGGCGGTGATCAATGTGGGCACGGCCACGTTGGGAGCGTTGATCGGTGCCGGCGGTTATGGCCAGCCCATTCTCACCGGCATTCGGTTGGATGATGTGAGTTTGATTTTGCAAGGCGCGGTGCCGGCAGCATTGTTGGCGCTTCTCGTGCAATGGTTGTTTGATTTGAGTGAGTTTGTGTTGGTGCCCAAAGGATTACGGTTGAAAGGAGGGAGGCGATTGCATTGAAACGGAAAGAGCAGCCGGCAGACGGTAATCCGCAGTCCGGAGGATAGGAGGAGGCGCGACTAAACGGCAAATTAGCACAGTGTTGGGATATATGCAGCCCGTAAGATCGTCCGGGATATTTATCCCGGACGTGCAATGGTTTTGGGCATCTGTCCGAGAATGATTTTCCCTAAAGGCGTTCATTTTGCGCCAATCGGACGAATGTCCTGGTTCCATTTTCCGCACCGGATGGATATCCGGTGCGATCGGGAGTCTGATAATCGTATCACACCCGAATGGTGTACTAAAGTGTTCGTCCAGGGAATCTATCCCTGGATGCGAAATGGCGTCGGGCTTCCAGCCCGAATTAACCCTCAAGAGCTTGGAGTAGATTGCCGGTCTATTTGTAGCACACCTGGGGAGGTGTACTACAAATTCATCAAGCCTTAATTAAACTCCCACGGCAATCCCTCCTTGTACGAAATTTTAAACGTATACGCATGCTCGCACGGCTGTTTGTTTGGAACTTGAATGACTAATCCCTCATCCGTCATTTCCCAGTCCAAGTTTTCATCCACACCGAGCAGAGTAATGGATTGGATATTTTCCGCCTTCAATATTGTACAGGATTTTACAGTAATTTCATCTTCCGGCCAATCCAGAGCAATGGCATACAATGTATTCGGCTTGGTGGTGAAACGGATGTCCTCAGCCGTATAGACCAGCGCTTGTTTGTCAATAAAACTGCCGCCTTTGAATTGCGTCGGGCCCTCGCCGTATGTGAACCAGTGCCGCGTGCCGTAAATCGCCTCTCCGTTTACCTGCAGCCACTCGCCAATGGCAAGCAGGCGCTCCCGCTGTTCCTGCGGAATAGTACCGTCCGCTTTGGGCGCAATGTTCATCAGCGTGTTGCCGTTTTTGCTGACGCGGTCCACGAGATTGTCGACCATCTCGTTCACCGGCTTGTAGTCGATGCCCTCGACATAACACCAGCTTTTGCGACTGATGGAGGTGTCGGTTATCCAGGGATCGAGATAGAGCGAGTCCAAACGACCGCGTTCCAAATCGAGGACGCCGGCACCGACAGGCAGATGATCGTGTTTGTACGACACGACGACGCCTTTGTCCCATTCCTGGCCTTTGTTGTAATAATACGATAAAAACGCGCGTTTGTACGGCTCAAAGGTCGGCTCGCGCCAGCCAAAATCAAACCAGATGTAATCCGGCTGATAATTGTCCACGACCTCGAAAATTTTTCCGAGCCAGTTTTCCAGATACTCGGGCGGCTCCGGAGTGCCCATCGGATGCGGTTTGCCATAGAGCTGGGCGTAGCGCGGATTTTTGGCATCGTAATCGTACGCGTATTCAAAATGTTTCCACTTGCGCGCGTGATGAAAACTGACCATAAACTTGAGCCCGCGTTTGCGCGCCGCTTCCGCCAGCTCGCCGGTAATGTCGCGTCGCGGACCTCTATCCCAGGCGTCATACTCGGTAAGTGCCGAGTTCCACATGGAAAAGCCGTCGTGGTGCTCGGCCACCGGGCCGATAAATTGGGCGCCGGATTTGACAAACAAATCCGCCCATTCGTCGGCGTCAAAATTTTCGGCGCGAAACATGGGGATAAAATCTTTATAACCGAACTGATCTTGCGGCCCCCAGGTGTCGCGGTGATGCTGAAACGTCGCCTCATCCGGTTTGTACATGTTGCGCGGGTACCACTCGTTGCCCCATGCCGGCACCGAATAAACACCCCAGTGGAAATAGATGCCAAACTTGGCATCAACAAACCATTCGGGAGTGGGATGCTGCATCACCGATTCCCAGGTGGGTTCGTAGAGTTGTTGTTGAGGTTGGACTTTGGCAAAATTGGTTGTGATGGAGCATAAAAGGAATAGAACGAGACAAAG
>CAYPZM010000029.1:0-24355 GCA_964414825.1 uncultured Cytophagia bacterium
TCTCAAGCTGTTGCAAGGCATACTGGTAAATTTTTGCATCCGGTTTAAGGGCTCCCGCCTGAAACGAGGTGATGGGGCTCTCGAACAAGCTCATGTCAAGATAATCATTGCAAATACGCTCATAGTGCAGCTCATCAGTATTGCTGATGATGGAAAGTCGGTAGCGCGGTGCCAATTGCTTGGCAATAAAAAACACAGATTCGTTCAAATGAAAAATAGATGTATAAATGTCATAAAATTGCTCGAATGACAAATTATAGCCATGACTCATTTTGTGATAAAACTCGTTTCGACCGAGTTCTCCTTTATTAAATGCATCAAACAGGTAGCGCTTGGCATCAAAATCCGTTTTGATCTGCTCTAACGACTTTCCCGTGAGCTCGGCGAGCTGTGTGATCGCATTATCCTCATCCACATGAATGAGAACGCTTCCAAGGTCGAAAAAAAACAACTCCAATTGCGGCTTAACCATCAGCTTTTCCCGAGTTCTCAGAATCGGCTTTTTGCGATTTGGTCTTTAGTTTTGCCGGATCATCAGAGGGATGGATGGTTAACGGATAAGGATCCATACCCAGCTCTGCTAATTTGTTCATCAGCTCTTTTTGCTCATCCGCTCCTCTCGCAACAAACTGCACGCATCCATCGCCTTGCGAACCCACGCCTTTGCCTCCGTATGTTAATTCTTTAAATTCCGGGTTGGAGAGCACAAAATGCAGTTTGGGAGACAACAATTCGGTTGGGCAGGCTGGCGCCATAAAATGATCAAAAAAGCGTTGCGACTCTTCCATGAGTGCGCCAATTTGTTTGGGATCGGTATTTTTGACAGCGGCGCGAGAGCGCGAAAGGATATCTTTATTGACAGGGCCCAAATAGTAACGAACATCCTCGCCAATTTTCCCGCCACTTTTGGGGTAACAAGCATTCAAGTCCGCCAAAATTTTTTGCGTATTTTTACCGGCCTTTAAATCGGCAATGACCATAAAAACTTTTTGTTTGGGATAAATTTCTTCGACATCCATACGCTCGCCATCAAACGTCAAATAGACCGGCGTATTTCCATAAGCGCACGCTTGGTCCATGCGGCCACAGCGCGAGGGCGTGAGAATTTCGCCCTGGTAGGCGATTTCCATTTCGCCGCGTTTGGTCAGTTTCAAATCATACAATTTATTAAAAGCGCGCGCCACCATCACATTGTTGGCCGCGGAAGAAGACAGGCCCTTTCGGATCGGCAGATCCATTTTGTAGCTGTTAATCTCCAATCCCTGCACATTATAATGGCAAAGAACATAATAGCCCACACCCGCGCTATAGCTGTAAAATCCGCCCTCTTCGGCCACAGCCAACAACTTTTTCGGATTCATGTCCATTTCGTGCGGCCCCAGGGTTTTGCCATCCGGCAACGTAGTGGTTATAATTAGTTTTGACGGATGTTTTTTGGCTCTGGCAAAAATTCCCTGGTTGGTACCCACGAGCAAACAGTAGCCCTTGGACAAGGATGAATCGATACGGCGATATCCTCCGGCCCAATCCGAATGCTCGCCAAAAAGGCAAAGCCTGCCCGGTACAAACAAATCCACTTCGGTCAAATTCGTCATCACATCACTCCCTTTTATTTATGCACATATTCAAACAACGCGCCAACAGAATCTCCTTGATGAATGGCCCGGATGGCTTTGGCAAAAATTTCGGCAACCGACAAAATGTTTAATTTTGAAGAGGAAAACGAATGCTGTTGCGGTATAGTGTTGGTGGTTACAACCTCTTCGATACACGATTCTTCAATGCGTTGCAAAGCGTTTTTGCTGAAAAATCCGTGAGTGCAAGCCGTCCAAATACGTTTAGCGCCATTGTCCTGCAAAATCCGTGCGGCTTGAATCATGGAGCCACCGGACAAAATTTCATCATCCACTAACAGTACGTCTTTACCCGCTGGATCGCCGATGACATTTCGCATCACCACTTGCTCTTTGTCGGCGATGCGCTCCTTGTCCAATATAACCATGGGCAAATTCAAAGCGCGCGCAAACGTACGCGATTCTTTGGCGCTGCCCACGTCCGGCGCAGCTACAACAGCATTGGATAAATCTTTTTGGCGAAAATGCTCCAGTAAAATGGGGGTAGCCAAGAGCTGATCCATGGGTATGCGCGGAAATCCCATAATTTGTGGGGAATGCAGCGTCATGGTCAAAATACGGTCGGCACCGGCAGATTGCAGCAAATCGGTGATGAGCCGGGCAGTGATGGAAATTCGCGGTTCATCTTTTTTATCGGAACGCGCGTAAAAATAATACGGTAGAACCGCGGTAATTCGCCCGGCAGAGGCATATTTTAACGCATCGATCATGATCAACAGCTCAACCAAATGGTCATTTATCGGATCGGATGCGGTTTGAATGACAAAGATATCGTCATTGCGAATATTTTCTTCGATCTTGACTTTGATATTACCGTTACTAAAGGAGTAATTTTTGATTTTTCCCGGATCAATGCTGAGGAATTTGCAAATATTTAATGCCAGATCCGGATTACTGTTGCCGTAAAAGACTTTTAGTTGTCTTAGCATTACAACGCATTTTTTAAGAGTTCATAATATCCCACATCAATCAATTTGTGTGGGGCGATATTAAAATAGTCGAGCAAATACTGCACATCGGAACGCGACTCCTGGGCCATATCGCTGTTTGCAAGCACAGCCTCAAATTCGATAAAATCTCCCAACTGAGCCACCTGATCAAGATGAATTCGGATATTTTTCCACAAATAAAGCGTGCGTTTTTTTTCGACGCAAACATCGCGGTTCAGCACCGAGCCCAAAATGTGTAGCAACTGATCGGCCTCTTGCGTGGTAAAGAGCGAGTAATTGCTCAGCTTTGGCGATTTAACATTCGGGCGATGGTAGGCAATAAGCACGGCAGGTTGATCGCCTTCTTGTCGTAATTTTAATTTGCCATTGGGAACCGAAAAATAAGTATCGCTTTGGGAACGCGTCCACTGAAAGTCTGCCGGCAGGTGTTTCGCCAGGTGTTGCAGTGTTGCCAAATTTTCAGCTTTGGCTTTAATTTCGATATTTTGCATGACTCCACATGTCAAAGAGTACCTAGTTGGAAGTGTATAATTTAAACATTTTTATATAATTTTCCACCTCCAAAGGTACTAAATATCGAATGGAACGTCCTTTTTTTACACGTTCACGAATAGCTGTGGCGGAGATTTCCAGCAAAGGAGAGTTGAGCTGTATAGCAGGAAAGTTTGGAGTGTGCGCTTTATTGTTTTGCGGCCGACCTGCAACGACCAGTTGAGAAATGGATTGTATGACCTCAGGGTTTTTCCATTGGTCAAAATCCTGCAAGTTATCCGCTCCCATGATAAGAAACAGTTCTTCAGGTTTGAGCTGATATTCTTGGGAAAAATATTTCAAGGTATCCACGGTGTATGAGGTGCCTTTTTTTGACACTTCGTAATCGGAGACCTTGAGATGAGGATTGTCAGCCACGGCAATTTTAACCATATGCAGCCGATGTTCGGATGAGGAGATGTTTTTTTCGGTTTTATGAGGCGGGATGTAACTCGGCACAAAATAGAGGAAATCCAAATTAAGCTCATAACGAGCTCGCTCGGCAATAATCAGGTGGGCAATGTGAATGGGATCGAACGTTCCTCCATATATGCCGATCTTCAACGGTGGTTACTCCTGGGTTCCCTGCTTTTTCTTTCCATCCGCCTTGGCAGTTTGCTGGTTTTTAATGACTTCTTGCCGTGTTTGTCTAATTTTGTTTTTTACACGCTGATTCCATTCGTGCTTGGGATATTTGTTCAAAAATTCGTCAAACGCCAACATGGCAGCTTGATATTTTTCCAAGCGCCGGTTGCACTCCCCCAGCCAATACAGTGCTTTGGGAGCATACGAAGTGTCGTAATATTCTTCAAGAACCTTGCTGTAATAGATGGTTGCGGCTTGGTAATAATGCATTTTTCGATAAATTTCAGCAGAGGAAAAAACCTTGTGCGCTAATTTGTCTCGGGCAAGCTGCAAATAATCTTCAACTTGGGCCACCAAACTGCTGCTATGAAAATCTTCCAAAAACTCTTGGAAATGCATAATGGCCTGGCGCGTATATTCTTGATCCAGGCTATATTTGGGCGAGAGTTCATAATAACTCAAACCAAGTTTGTACTTGGCATCGTCAACATATTCCGAGCTGGGATATACTTTGATTAATCGCTCGTATTCGCTGGCCGCCAAAATATATTCTTTCATATTAAAATGGCATTCACCCAAATAAAACTGCGCCTTGTCCGCAAGCACACTTCCGCTATGGCTCAAGGTGATAATACGGAATTGGGTTTTGGCTTCAAAAAACTTGCCCTTTTCAAACAGCCGCATTCCTGTGTCCATGCGTTCTTCAAGAGTCGCACTGGCGGGGACTTTGACCCCGGAACAAGACAAAACCAGAACAGACACCAGAATAATAGCTAAAATTTTTATGTTCATTTTTAACATCAGAGGCCCTTTACATTATCGGCTTCGAAATGAATAAAACAGGTAAATTATTGTACCGGAGACTACCGTAACCGCAATAGGTTCCACAAGTTTTGACCACATCGCCCTGGATTGTTCGCCTACCGTGAACTTTAGCTCCGGATTTTCAACTCGCTTGATATCACTTTTTTGAATCGTATTTTCGAGCTCATGAACCGCTGTTTTTGAAAGCAGTATCTCGCGATCTTTGGAAACAATTTTAATAAACAGTTCAACGCGACTCGTGCGTTTTAGGTTCTGTTTTTCTTCTTTCTGATAGGCAATGGATTGATCTATCAGATCGACCTTTATGTACGCCACGCTGTCGATTGGCGCATTTGCTTCGGAAATTTCTTGGACACCCCGTTTTTGCAAAACCGTAATTAATTGCTCTTCCGCAATTTGGTGCTGCAAATCGGAATCCGCTAGAATAACAACCGAACTGTCCAATTTGTTTACATCACTCAATATGGCTTCAAACAGCTCGGCATAGGTCTGTTTCAACACTTGCAAGTTCGAGCTTACTTGAGCAAACGCACTGGTAAAAATTAATAATATGAGCAGAATTTTCAGTGACGTATGTACGGACATCAGTAACTTAACGAAAGGTAAAATTAAAAGTTCCTACAATCGCAGTTGAAACGTCAAATAGTGCGCGAGCTGCAGATATTCCGGATCGTATTCCATTTGCACCCCATAATTTAATATAATTCTGGATAAAACAAAACGTTCACGTGTTTTGTAGGTGCGAAAATCAGCCAATCCCAAACCAAACGAGTAGGTATCAATTCCGCTGTCATAATTGCGAAAATACCCGGTTCGAATGGCAAGCATGGATGCCGGTTGCAGCTCTAAACCGGCATGAATTTCATTGGTAGAGTTGTTTTCTTCTTGTGAGACATTTCGAAAATCAAAAGCTCCTTTGAGATAAGGAGCCAGACGGTACGCAATACCCACGTTAATGGATTTGTTGCTGATGCGATGTTGCTGAAACATTAACGTATCCGGCCCTTCCGGAAAGGAAAAAAAGGAGATACCCGCAGAAAAGGATTCGTTTGGTTTCATCAAAATGCCATAGCTGGAACCCAGTTTGGTGGTCAACTGCTGACTTTGCTCATCAGTGCTGTTAAAGGCATACGCCGTGGCACCCAGGGATACCTGTTTGGCAAGCGCCACTCGCGCCGAGGCAGCATGATAATGCCAATCCAAAATGTACTTTGTATCATTTTTGCCATCAGTGCTTGAGGTGAATGGATTGTTAGGCAACTGTTCCGAAAGAATGACGGAAAACTGAAACACCGGTTGTGCAAAGGTGGCGGCGCGAAAAAAAGTGCCTGCCAAACCTGCTGCGTCTCGCGCGTTTAAGGAGTTGCGTGTGGTCAAATCGTCCCGATGTTTGGCAGCATCGGCCGTGCCCAATGGATTTATATACAGATCAAAGGCGGATTGACCATACAAATCGCTACGCAGAGCTGCTGGATTAAAAAGCGCGCTTTCCAGCGCGTCTTCTACAGCCGTAAAGGCGCCACCCATGGCCAGCGCCCGCGTGAACGTAAAATTTGTATAAGAATAAGTGTGGCCTTGGCCGTAAGTAAACACAGCCAAAAAGAAAAAAAGAATTGTAAAATAGGTAAACTTCATTTAAAGAGAATTTTCCTTACAACAGCAAAAGCGATAGCGAGTACGGCAAAAAGTGTCACCAAATGTATAAAAACATTGCCATATCGCGTATAAAATGTTTGTTTATGTTCAACAGAAACAGTGTCGGTAATTATTGCGGGTTCAAAAATAGACGTTGCCTTGCGAACCCGCCCAAACTTGTCGATAAAACTTGATATACCGGTATTTGCACATCGTGCAATATCTCTTCGATTCTCGATAGCTCGAAACACCGCAATTTGGTTATGTTGATACGGCGCCGAAGTTTTACCAAACCATGCATCGTTAGTTATTATGATTAAAAAATTGGCTCCCGCGTTTACATATTTTCTTGTATGATCGGGAAAAACCGATTCGTAACAAATTGCCACGCCGGTTTCGTAAGCTTGACCGTATGGTTTCTGCGGATTTTCTTGCACCAACAGATATTGATTACGCGTGTTGGCTGAAAAAAGTCCGATTTCCTCGCCTAATGTATAATCGCCAATGCCAAGGTCCCATAATAAATCCTTTAGCACATTAAACGGAAAATAGAGCTTGTACGGCACGCGCTCGGAAAACGGCACCATCTTCATTTTATTATAGCGTTGAATGATGGAGCTGTCGGGCTGAATCAGGTGGGCGGCGTTAAAATGGATGTATTTGCCATCCTCCAAAAACTCATAGTCCAATGTGCCGGTTAATAGTGTCGTGTTTGTCGTGTCAATAAGATCGTGAATGCGCTGCAAATATTTCCGCTCGGACCGCAGATAAAACGGCAGCGCTGTTTCGGGCCAAATCACCAAATCGGGATTCTTTTCGAGCGCGGTTTGTGTCATATTTTCATAGGTGGCAAAATTATTTTCATAAACATCGCCACTCCATTTGTCATTGGGGTCTTTATTGCCCTGGATGATGGAAACCCTGACTTTCTCATCGCTCGTTTTATCATCCATAACCAAAAGGCCATGTACAAGCGGTACAACAAACAACACAACAATGGCTGTTGCGTAGTTGAACGTCAATTTTCTCTCGTGCCACGATTTATAGAGTAGAAAAATCAATACATTCAAACATACAACCCAAAAACTTGCGCCATAGACGGAGGTACATTCAACATGTTGAACAAGTGGCAAATAATAGGATTGGGTGTATCCCAAATAATTCCATGGAAATGCCAGTTCGGATAATGATTCTGTGAATTCAATAGCCGTCCAGAGAAATGGGGCAATAGCATAGGCAAACGTCGAAAGATGCTTTAATAAAAAGGTAAAGAGCCAGGCAAACAGTGCAATGTACAGCGGCCAAACCAGCAACACCCCCAAAAGTCCGGGTAAGGTGATCCATCCGATCCAAAACACGGTAAAAATAGCAATACAAAGCCCGGTAACATACCCCCAGCGGAACGCCTCCAAACCGGATTTATTTTCGAGAAGCAAAAAGAACGGTATTAATGCACCGTAAGCAAGAAACCCAGTCTTGAAAGGAGGCAAAGATAACGCGATCAAGATGCCGGTCAAAAGCGCTAAAACAAGGTTTTTTTTCATCTATGTATACACATCTTGACTAGAATTCAGCATTTATTCTGTTAAAGCGCGTTGCCTGCGCACGCTGGCCAGCCGATCCAGGAAATTTTGCAATAAAAAGGAGGCAGCGACTTGATCAATTTTATGACGTTGTTTTGAGGGCGAGTGACCCAGTTCGTGCATCAATTTTTCAGCACTGACAGTGGTCCAGCGTTCATCCCATAAAAAAATGGGGATATGAATTTTTGTTGTGAGCTGTTCCACAAATTTTTGAATTTTCTCAACCATTTTGCTTGTTTCACCGCTCATATGAACCGGACGCCCGACGACCATAGCAGAGACTTTATGTTCTTTGACTATCTCATCAAATTCATCAACCACCTGTTTCAAACTTGAATTGGTGATTGTTTTTAATGACGATGCCAAAATCTGCATCGGATCACTCAACGAAAGTCCAATTCGGGATTCTCCATAATCGACACCAAGAATACGGCCGGATTGAAGGCTTGCCAAATTTTCTGCGTCACTCGTTCGAATCATACAATTTTTTTATAGTTCATCCAGCGGAGTCTTCAAGACTTCCTTTAACAGTTTTCCGGCCTTAAAATGGGTTTTACGGCGGGCGGGCACGTAAATGATGTCGCCGGTTTTCGGATTTCGTGCTTTGGGTTTGGGTTTGGTTTTTTTAACTTCAAAGACGCCAAAATCACGTATTTCGATACGTACTTCGGGGTCTGCTTCGGCCATAAACTCGCGCAATGCTTGAAAAACACCATCAACAACTCTTTCGGTTAGATAAATCTTTTCGCCAACAATTTTTGCAGTTCGTTTAGATACATCTTTTTTAGTGATGGTAGATTTTTGGGTTTTTTCATCCATTTCTATGCTCCTCAGTTTATAAACTCAATCCATCTTCATTTCTTGTCTTGATTTTTGCTATGGACACGATCCACTGAAATAACACCGGAAAGGCGTTTGATGGTGTTGATCAATTTTTGCAGATGAGACAAGTCATAGACCTCTACGGTTAGATGACAAGAAAACAACGAGTTCTCGGCCGTCATGTTAACGTCTAAGATATTAGAATCTAACGCGTTAACCGAGTCGGATATTTCAGATAAAAACGATTTTCGTCGCTCGCCCAGCACATAAATGCCGGAAATAAATCGGTTATTATTTTCGACATCCCATGAAACATCCACAATACGTTCGGGTCGTTGCATCAATTTAATTAAATTTTTGCACGAGTTGGTATGAACCACAATGCCGCGGCCCTTGGTGACTATTCCGGTGATAGGTTCGCCCGGAATGGGATTGCAGCATTTGCCAAAGCTGATCATAATATTGTCCAGCCCCGCCACACGCACACCGTTACTGGAGCGCCGAGCGCGGTCCAGAATTTTTTTGAATGGAGATTTATCTTGAACAACGCGCTTTTCTTCCGGAATGAGACGGCGAATCACTGTATCCAACTTGGTGTCGCCACGACCGATGGCCGCAAGCATTTGTTTGTCATTGTGAAATTTTAATCTTTCACAAAGCTCGATTAAATTAAGGTCTTTAAATTTCAGCCCATATTTGGTTACGGCCTTGGCCAGCATTTCTTCGCCAAGCACAACGCTGCTGTCAAATTCGGAATCACGCAGATATTTTTTTATTTTGCTACGAGCTCTACTGGTGGCAACAAATTGCAACCAGTCCTTGTTCGGATGTTGGCCGTTCGAGGTCAGAATTTCTAAAGAATCGCCACTTTTTAATTTATAGCTCAACGGCTGAATGCGCCCGTTAATTTTGGAAGCAAAACAGTGCATGCCAATATCCGTATGCACGGCAAATGCAAAGTCAACCGGCGTGGAATTGAGCGGCAATTTGTACAAGTCACCTTTTGGCGTATAAACAAATACCTCGTCCTGAAACAGGCTGATTTTCAGGTTTTCAAGAAACGATGCCGAATCCGCATCTTCTTCATCCCATTCCAAGACCTGGCGCAACCACAAGAGATGCCGGTCCAGGTCATCTTCACGAATTTTGCCCTCTTTGTATCGCCAATGCGCAGCAATGCCTTCTTCGGCCGTGCGGTGCATCTCTTCCGTGCGAATTTGAATTTCGTACTTTTTGCCCAAAGGCCCAACAACTGTGGTGTGAATAGATTGATATCCGTTGGGTTTCGGGTTGGCAATATAGTCTTTAAAATTGTCATTAATGGGCTTGTACAACGAATGCACAATTCCAAGTGCGTGATAGCATTCACTCACTTTATTCACGATAATGCGAATGGCGAGCAAATCAAAAATATCTTCAAACGGAACGCCGCGTACGGTGATTTTGCTGTATATGCTGGCAAAATGTTTGGCTCGCCCTTCAAATCGGGCTGGGACTTTGGCATCGACCAATGATTGGCGAATGGGTCGGCTGATGATACGGATGGCGTGCTCGCGCTCTTCTTTGGTTTCGCTAATACGACGCGAGAGCTCTTGATAAATTTCCGGCTCTAAATATTTCAGCGATAAATCTTCCAGCTCGCTCTTCACTTTGGCCAATCCCAAACGGTGTGCCAGTGGCGCGTACACCTGTTTGGTTTCTTGAGCAATACGTTTACGTTTTTCTTCAGGAAGTGAGCTCAGGGTGCGCATATTATGCAAGCGGTCGGCAAATTTTATCATAATGACACGAATATCGCGAACCATGGAAAGCATCATTTTGCGAAAGTTTTCAGACTGGCGTTGCTCAAATTCGAGCAACTTTAGGCCGGAAATTTTGGTTACGCCGTCTACAAGCTGTTTGATTTCGGCACCAAACTGCTCTTCCACAAATTCGAGTGTAACCTCGGTATCTTCAACAACGTCGTGCAACAAACCGCCGATAATGGTTTGATAATCCAATTTTAAACCAACCAATATTTTAGCGACTTCGAGAGGATGTTCAAAATAAGGCTCACCGGATTTGCGAAATTGATTTTGATGTGCTTCCATGCTGACATCAAACGCTTTCCGCAACAAGTCGAGATCAGCCGTTTTGTTATATCGCTGCAGGCGACGTAACAAACCTTCGAATGTGTGGCTGTAATTATTCAATCTCGGTGCCTCTATTGTAAAAAACTCCTCTTTATTTGGGTTAAAATGGATCATCTGATAAAATGGGTACCTCTTCATGGTATTCTTCGCGATTGGCAAACTGCACAAACTCGTTCAAGAATACCAGGTCCACCTCACCGGTCGGACCGTTACGTTGTTTGGCTACAATCACTTCTGCCTTGTTTTGCAATTCCGGATCTACTTCACGGCCATAGGCCGCCGGCCGGTTAATAAACATGACCACATCGGCATCCTGTTCAATGGCGCCCGATTCCCTCAAGTCTGAGAGCATGGGGCGGCCATCGCCACCGCGCGACTCCACGGCTCGCGAAAGCTGCGACAGCGACAGTACCGGAACATCCAGCTCTTTGGCCAAATTTTTTAAAGCCTGAGAGATCATGGCAATTTCAATTTGCCGGCTCTCAACCCGGCCGGAAGAACGCAGGAGCTGCAAGTAATCTACAACAATCAGGCCAACATTATGTTCCGCTTTTAATCGCCGGGCTTTGGAGCGCAACTCTAAAATGGAAATGCCCGGAGTGTCATCAATATAAATCGGATATTCCGCCAATTGGCCCACGTGCTGGCCCAAGCGTTCCCACTCCTGTTCCGTCAATCGACCGAGCCGCACGCGATGCGAATCGATTCTGGCTTCCGAACAGAGCAAGCGCATCACCAATTGATAGTCCGCCATTTCCAAGCTAAAAATCGCAATAGGCGTTCCGGACGCCGCCACATTGCGCGCAATATTCAAGGCCAGCGCGGTTTTTCCCATGGACGGCCGTGCCGCAAGAATGATAAGATCGGAATTTTGAAAACCGGACAGCAAATCGTCCATCTTGTGAAATCCGCTGGCAATACCGGTCACTTTGCCCTGGCTTTTGCTGTACTGCTCGATCTTTTCCAACGTTTTGTGCAAGATCGGAGAAATATGTGTATAATCTTGCCGCGCATGACTTTCGGAGAGAGAAAAGATTTTCTGCTCCGCCGTGTCAATAATGTCGAACGCATCTTGCCCTGCTTGAAAACAATCATCCTGAATTTCTGTAGACACGGTGATTAATTTTCGTAGCAGCGCTTTATCCAACACAATTTTGCAGTGATATTCAATATTGGCTGCTGAAGCTGTCCGTTCCAATAGCTCGGCCAAATACACATTACCGCCAATCGCTTCGAGCTGATTTCGTTTTTGCAGCTCATTGGATATCGTAAGTGGATCGATAGGTTCGATTTTTTCATATAATGCCAGAGCCGCTAAAAATATTTTTTTATGCGCATCTTTATAGAAACAGCTATCGTCAAGCACTTCGATGGCCGAGCTGGCCGCTTCTGCGGTCATCATCATCGAGCCAAGCACAGCGACTTCGGCATCAATCGCCTGCGGTGGCATCTTTAGCTGCAGTATGTCATCTTTTTTCGCCATAAAACATCTTTACAAATTCTGTTTTACCTGCTTTAAATCTTCCCACGCATCTTTTTTGTGTTGCGGGTTTCGCAACAACGCAGCAGGATGATACGTCACTCTTAGCTGTTTACCATCATATTCATGCCATTGGTTTCTCAAACTCGATAAAGAAGAGCTCGTATCCAGCAATGTTTGCGCTGCAATTCGTCCCAAGCATAGTATAATTTTGGGCTGAATCAGCTCCAACTGCTTTTTGAGATAGGGCAAGCAGGCTTGTATTTCCTCTTTTAACGGATCGCGATTTTGTGGCGGACGCGATTTGATAATGTTACAGATATAAACATCCGAGCGCTCCAATTGAATGGCAGCCAGCATTTTTGTCAACAATTCGCCGGCACGTCCGACAAATGGCTTGCCAAGGCGATCCTCCTCAGCGCCTGGCGCCTCGCCAACCAACACCAATTTTGCGCTTGCATTACCACTACCAAACACCAGATTCTTACGCGATTTGTGCAAGTCACATCGTGTGCATTGATTGATTTTTTGTTCCAGCTCGTCCAATGATGTCGCATCAGGCCAGTCCGGCGCCACATTGCCATTGTCGTCACTGTTTTTAGCAGACACTGTTTTGGCGATGGCAAATTCATCGCCGTATAATTCGATTTGTTGTTTGATAAAATCAAGAATGTTTGCTAAAGCCGTTGACATCATACTGCCTGCAATAGCGTTTGCACATTGTTTAATAATTCTTTTGCAACATCGCGTTTGCTCATAAGCGGCAATGGTTGTGTATCGCCATTTTTAAACAAAAATAAAACTTTATTTGTATCCACATCAAAACCGGCGCCTGGTTCCAAAGGATTGTTGACAACCAAAAGATCGCACTGTTTTTCTTGCAATTTTTGTCGAGCGTACACCATTTCATTATTTGTTTCCAATGAAAAGCCGATGTGCAATCTGCCATTTTTATGCGATCCGACACTTTTAAGAATATCCGGCGCTGCTGCCAATTCAAGAGTGCGGTATCCGCCCGATTTTTTGATTTTTTTCTGAGACACCTGCGCCGGTACAAAGTCGGATACGGCGGCTGCCATGACAAGCACATCCGCATCTACCAACTGCTCGCTCACGGCATTTGCCATTTGCAAAGCGGTTTCCACAGAAATGGTGCGGATTCGCGCTGATGCTTTTAAATGAACCGGTCCGGCAATCAAAACCACATTAGCACCGCGCAAACTGGCTTCTTCCGCAATAGCAAATCCCATCTTACCGGAAGAGCGGTTTGACAGATAGCGCACAGGGTCAAGCGGCTCACGCGTTGGCCCGGCAGTGACCACAACTTTTTTGCCGTCCAACTCTTTGGAGCCATAAAGAATGTGATGAACTTTATCAATAATATCTTCAGTATCGGCCAAACGTCCGGCACCGGTTTCCCGGCATGCCAAAAATCCGGAGCCAGGCTGAACAATCGAGTATCCCGCTGTTTCCAAGATTCGTTCATTTTGTTGATACAACGAGTTTTGGTACATTTCAACATTCATTGCAGGGCAAAACAGCACTGGCACGGTACTGGCCAAAATGGTTGTGGTCAACAAATTATCAGCCAATCCGTGCGCAACTTTGGCAATTGTATTTGCGGTTGCAGGACAAATCACAATCATATCCGGCCACCGCGCCCACTCGATATGCACGGTAGCAGAGGTTTCACTGTCGCCAAACATGTGCGTGGCAACCGGATGTTCTGTGAGCGTTTCGAACGTGAGGGGAGTCACAAACCGGGTGCCGGCTTCTGTCATCATCACTTTGACGCTAGCACCCCGTTTCATCAGCTCGCGAACCAGGAACGCGGTTTTGTAGGCCGCAATTCCTCCGGTTACGCCAACCAGTATGTGTTTCCCATCAAACATGCTATTCTTCTCGTTTCAAATACTCGAAATCGAGTTTGCCTTCCATCATTTCTTGCAGAGCCAGACTTGTGGGTTTGGGCAATTTCAGATATTGACTTTCAATAAGGTCCATATCAAATCCATTTTCATCAAACTCTTCGGAATCGTTTTGCTCAACTTGCTTGTCCAGCAACTGTTTTTGCAATTCATTAATTTGGCGTGCCCGCCGCGCGATAATCACAATGGCTTCATACAGATTATCACAGCGTTCTTCCAATTTATTTAAAGGCAGAGTTTCGGCCATGTGCCAACCTCCAGAATTAAGTTACAACATTAAACGTTTATTTTCAATAATTTGCTTTACTTTATTAACTGTATCGCCAAGTTTGTCATTTATGACGACTGCATCAAATTCATCAGCTTTTTGCATTTCTTTGGGAACGCGTTGCAACCGTCGTTCCATCTGCTCGCTTGTTTCTGTTGATCTGTTTTTTAAACGTGTTATCAAATCTTGCTCGTTGGGCGGCTTTAAAAAGATAACCAAAGCCTTATCACCAAATTGTTGCTTTACAGTCAAGGCGCCATATACATCCAAATCGAGCAGAACAATATAACCCTCTTTAACCCACTGCTGAATAGGTGCTTTGGGCGTGCCATACCACCAATCATGGACGTTTTCAGCTTCCAATAAATTACCGGCGCGTTGTTGTTGTTCAAATTCATGTTGAGTGACGAACCAGTAGTCTTTGCCATTTTTTTCGCCCTGACGTTTGGGGCGGGTGGTCATTGAAATTGAATAGATATAATCGGACGTATCTTCCTGCATCAATTTTTTAATCACCGTTGTTTTTCCGCCTCCCGAAGGAGACGACAGCACGACAAGCAGCCCTTTTTTCCTATTCACATTAAACTTTATTTTATCGTAAATTATTCAATATTTTGCACTTGCTCGCGAATCTTTTCGATATCTTCTTTAATTTTCACCACCAGGTGCGAGATTTCTGCTGTAAATGTTTTGGATGCCATGGTATTGGCTTCCCGGTTCATCTCTTGCAGCAAAAAGTTGATTTTTCTTCCCTGAGATTGTTCCTCTTCGAGGAGCTCGCGAAAGAGCGTCAGATGACTGAAAAACCTCGTGCACTCTTCTGAAATATCGATGCGATCCGAAATCAGCGCCAGCTCCAGTTCCAATCGATATTCGTCAATGTCTTCGTGTGTTATCAATCGCTTTATGCGATCGCGCAATTTATTTAGCTCAAGATCCGGACCGTGCGTCGCCAACTCTTGAATTTTTCTTACACCCACATCGAGCTGCTCCAGTCGCTCATCAAAATCTTTGCGGATTTCCAAACCTTCGCGCTGGCGCATTTTTACGGTTTCTTTTAAAGCGTCTTCCAGGGCGCGCTTGGCACGTTCCCATTCAACCTCGTCCGCCGCCTGCTCAATGTCCGCTGAAAGCACATCGGGCAAGCTTAGTATTTGATACACATCGAGTGCACCTGGGAGATTGTGCTTAATGGCGATCTCGCGCGCCGCGTCTACATAGGCATCAACCAACATGTGATTAACTGAAAACGATTCGCTTTTTTCGTCCTCGCCCTTTAATTGAATCCATACATTCACACGTCCGCGCGACATATATTTTCCAACCAGCTCACGAATGCGATATTCATAAATCGAAAATGATTTGGGCAGTTTAAGCGCAACATCAAGATAGCGATTGTTTACCGTGCGAATTTCAACACTGATCTCGCCTTTATCGCCAATAAACGATCCGCGGCCGTATCCTGTCATGCTATTAATCATTAAACCACCAAATATTAATATGTCTTAACATCATATTTTTTAATTAGTTTACATTTTAGCAAAATTTTAACACATAGTCAAATGAAATTTTTCCAGTTAACTCGATATTTCAAGAATAAAGGCTTCAGAGGTGTTTCCAAAGCCTTGGTACGATGTCATTTGGGAAGGAAGTGCTAACGTTGAAATCGTTCTTCTTCGATACGAATGCGTAGAGAAATTCGGTGGGTCTCTTCCAATTCCGAGTGTTGCATAAACGCATAATCCAGATTCAAACGCGGCAAGGTGATTCCGGCACCTGCGGTAAAATAGCCGAGGTCGTCACGACCGACTCTAAGGGCGATTATTTTGTAGAAACTGATCTCGCCACCCAGGCGAAAATCCAAACTCATGGGCCCGGCAGAAAATTGCGATGCACTTTCTCGTCCCTCAAAACGCATATCCGCATCACCTGCCAGCAACAAGTGACTTTTTAGGAATGGAAGTTGAAACGGATAAGCGATGCCGGCTTTTAATGTAGGCGAGATGAGCTCCTGGCGACCTGTATCCCAAGCCAAAAGCGTGGTGGTGATGTCTTGAAAATTCGCCCCAACCATTAATTTACGCCAGGGATTCCACATGGCTCCGATATCGAAACCAATTCCCCAGGCCGAATTGTCACCAACCCCTTTGTGCACCAGCTTGGCATTGGCGCCGTAAAAAAATGTGCCGTTTTGTCGTTTGGCATAGCTGAAATAAAACGCATACTCGGCATCGCTGACATACCGATCCACATAAGGTCGATTCACGCGGATGTTGCCTTGGTCGTCCGCATACGTGGTGTCCTGCACCAAATCGGGACGCGGAATTGCGGTGTAAGGAATATCGTCGACACCTAGACGGATAGCGGAAAACGCCAGGGTTTCGGATTTGCGAAATGGCATGGCCAGCCCCAAATAGTCGTAATTCACCACACCGGCAAATCGTTCCGAGTGCATAGCAGCAATTTCGGGAAAGTTCAATCGGGCAAGTCCGGCGGGATTCCAATAGCCATAAGTCACATCCCCACCGCTAGCGACGTATGCGCCTCCCATACCGAGCGCTCGTGCGCCAACGCCAGTACTCATAAACTCGCCGGCATATTTTGCTATTTCAGCGGAATAGAGCGGCACGGTTATTAAAAAACAAAGAACCAGAAGAGTATATTTAAAACGCTTCACGCGATATTCCTTTCAGTTCAGCTCGACAAATAATCAATACTAACTCGTCTTAGCCGCAATTTGTTTCAATTGATCCAGCTTGTTGAGCGCCTCAATCGGCGTCAATTCGTTGGGGTTGATGTTGTTTAGCTCATTCCGCAGGGCGGCTTCCAGTTCATGGAACAGGCTCATTTGCTGCACATCCACTTTTGGCTTTTTCGCATGTTGGGCAAGTTTGGGCTCATCTTTGGCATTGAGCACTTCGGACTCTAAATTAGCCAACACTTCTTTGGCTCGGTTTATGACTTTTTGCGGCAAGCCAGCCAATTTTGCCACTTGAATGCCATAACTGTGATCGCAGCCGCCTGGAATAATCTTTCTCAAAAATACTATATGATCTCCCCATTCGCGGACAGCTACATTATAGTTTTTTACACGCGGCAGGATTAATTCGAGTTCCGTTAATTCATGATAATGTGTTGCAAAAATTGTTTTTGCCGCCAATTTGGGTGTATTGTGCAAATACTCGGCAACCGACCATGCAATGGACAGGCCATCAAATGTGCTGGTGCCGCGACCGATTTCATCGAGAAGAATGAGACTCTTTTCTGTGGCATTGTTTAAAATATTGGCGGTTTCATTCATTTCGGTTAAAAACGTGCTTTCGCCGGCGGCCAGGTTATCTGATGCGCCAACGCGAGTAAACACTCGATCTACCAAGCCAAGGTGCGCTGAAGCTGCCGGTATAAAACTGCCCATTTGCGCCATAATTGCGATCAGGCCGACTTGGCGCAAAAATGTGGATTTTCCAGCCATATTCGGCCCGGTGATGATGAGAAGCTGATCATTTTTATTATCGATATACACATCATTGGTGACAAACTGCTCGCCGGGTGGCAATAATTTTTCCACAACAGGATGACGACCGTCTTTGATTTCAATCCGATCATCCTGAGACATGACCGGAATGTTGTAATTGTTATCAACAGCAACCTGGGCCAGCGAGAGCAGGCAATCGAGTCGCGCCAGTTGTTGCGCATTGCGCTGCAGCTCTTTGGTGAACGATAGAATATAATCGCGTAATTCGCTAAACAGCTTGTATTCCATGGATGCCATTTTCTCTTCGGCGCCGAGAATTTTCTCCTCGTACTCTTTGAGGTCTTGAGTGATAAAACGCTCGGCATTCACCAGCGTTTGTTTACGAATATAATGCGACGGCACTTTGGCGAGATTGGGTTTGGTAACTTCAATATAATAGCCGAACACTTTGTTAAAATTGACTTTGAGCGAAGGGATGCCAGTTTTTTGCCGCTCGGTTTGTTGCAGGCGCGCAATCCAGTCCTTGCCGGAAAAAGCGATATCGCGCAGCTTGTCCAACTCCTCATTATAACCGCGCTTGATCATACCTCCATCCGTGATGGAAAGTGGCGGATTATCAACAATCGCGCTCAAAATGCGTTCAGCAAGCTCAGTAATAGGCGTCAGGTTTTCCAAAATCTCCAACAGTAACAGCGCTTGCGCATTTTTGAGCAATATTTGAACCGAAGCTATCGTTTGTAACACGGATGCAATACTATTGGCATCTCGAGCATTCGCACGGCTGGTGGCAAATTTGGCGACCTGCCGTTCAAGATCGCCGGTGTTTTTGAGCGTATCGCGCAACTTTGCGCGCACATGTGTTTCCTTGACCAGTTCATCCACAACCGTGTGACGCTGTTGGATTTTTTTCAGATTGTTCAAGGGATACAGCAGCCAATTAACAAACAGCCTCCCTCCCATTGGCGTTAATGTGCGATCCAGCACATGCAACAGCGTGCCCTGTTTGTTAAAGCTGTTCATGGGGTATAGCAATTCAAGATTTCGACGCGTGGTCGTATCTATTTGCAGCAGACCGGCATCCGAAAAGCGCGATAAACTTGTGATATGCGCCAGTTTTGCCTGTTGATTTTCCCGCAGATACGCCAAAACAGCACCGGCTGCGCATATAGCCACTGGGATGTCGTCCACACCAAATCCTTTTAGCGACAAGGTAGCAAAATGCTGCAATAGTTGATCGTAAGAATAATCGTATTGAAACGTCCACTCTTCCCGCGGAGTGAGCAAAATGTTTAGCCGATTTTTATACAATTTGGCAAAGCGTTCCTCCTGCGATTCGGGAAGCAAGATTTCCGCCGGTGAAATGGCGGCGAGTTTTTCCTCAAGTTCGCGTTCAGTAAATTCGCCAATTTCAAACTCTCCTGTTGATACGTCAATTTTGGCCAGCCCAAAGGATTGTTTTTCCAAGTAAATAGCGACCAGAAAATTATTGCGTTTGGTTTCCAACAGATCATCGGAAACCGCGGTTCCCGGGGTGACAATTTCTGTGACCTCGCGCTTGACAATGGTTTTGGCGAGTTTGGGATCCTCAACCTGCTCACAAATGGCCACACGATGTCCGGCTTTGATCATTTTTGCCAAATAGCCATCCAGGGCGTGATGTGGAAAGCCTGCAAGCGGAACATCTGCGGATTTGCCGTGGGCGCGCGAGGTGAGCGCAATACCCAGTACAGCGGCGCCTATTTTCGCATCGTCATAAAACATTTCATAAAAGTCACCCATTCGAAAAAACAGGATAGAATTTTTATGTTTGGCTTTGATGGCCAGATATTGCTCCATCAACGGCGTTGTTTTTGACGATTTGGTCACTGCTATTCCTCGTCCTCTTCCGATTCAGAAAACGTATCGCGCATGATATTATTGCTAGCCCCCCAGTTCAATTTCGTTCGCAGAATTTCAAAAAACTCGCGTTTGCCAATGGAAATCCAGTTCAAATTGTAATCAGCGCGGCTAATGCGGACAGTCTCATTAAACAAAAGTTTGTAGCGATTTTGTCCATCAATATTTACCTGAACCGGTTCCGCCTCTTTGCGGATGGTTAGTTCGATGTGGCTGTTGCTGGCCAACACAATGGGCCGCACGGTGAGAGAATGCGGACAGATAGGCGTCACTAAAAAGGCGTGCATGTTGGGCACCACCAAAGGTCCGCCCGCGGACATGGAATAGGCGGTGGATCCGGTTGGCGTGGCCACGATGAGGCCATCGGCGCGGTAGGAATTGAGCTGCACGGAATCGACTTTGGTGTCAATGTAAATCAGGCGCGAGGCCAGGCCTTTGTCCAGCACAACATCATTAAGTGCATAGTAGGTTTTGGTCAAATAGTCGCGGATGATGTCGACTCGAAGGATCATCCTTTCAATAATTTCGTATTTGCCCTGCAACAGCAAATCAATGGTTTCCTCGAGCTCGTCCACAACCACTTCGGCCAAAAAGCCAAGAGTGCCAATGTTTACGCCCAAAATGGGTACGCCTGTGGCGCCGACATCTTTGGCGGTGGATAAAATCGTCCCGTCTCCGCCAAATGCCACAACCACATCACACGATTTTCCGAGATCCTGGATGGGCAAAAACAGTTCTGAATCGTTTGCCGGTAAATGCCGCCTCAGGCTTGCCGCATAAACAACAGACAGATTTCGATCCCGCAGAAACTCGACAAATTGTTGAATGGCTTGCGTGGCTTTGGGTTTGTTGGTGTTGCCGACAATGCCAATTTTCATGATGCTTTGGAATGTTTGTATAATGTCGGAATATATAGCTGTGATAGCTCGGAAAACGTTTTGCTATTTTGTACGGATTTGATAATTCCCGTGGCGGTTAGTCCCAGCTTTTCATACAACAGAGCCGGGTCGCCATGTTCGACAAAGCGGTCGGGAATACCCAGACGTAACAATTCATTATCTTTGGACGTTTCGCTAAAAAATTCTGCAACTTCGCTGCCAAAACCGCCTTTGAGTGTCCCGTCTTCCAAGGTTACTACCAGCTTGTGGCTTTTGGCGATTTGGGAAAGCATAACGGTATCTACAGGTTTTACAAATCGGGCATTAATTACTGAAGCGGTTATTCCGGCAGTAGACTCTAACCGACGTGCCGCTTCGAGTGCTTCATACACCAGCGGCCCAACAGCAACAAACGCCACATCTTGTCCTTGTTGGCACCATTCGCTGGTTCCAATGGGCAGCGTTTCCAAAGGCTCGGATAGATCGACGCCAAAGCCGCAACCACGCGGGTAGCGAATGGCAACAGGGCCATCCTGATAGGCGATTGCAGTATAGAGCATGTGGCGTAATTCATTTTCATCTTTGGGAACCAGAATGCACATGTTGGGGATGGTGCGTAAAAAGGCGATGTCGTAAACCCCGTGGTGAGTTGGGCCGTCATCGCCCACAATGCCAGCGCGGTCCAGTGCAAACACAACCGGCAACTTTTGCAGCGCCACATCGTGAACCACCATATCATAAGCGCGTTGCAAAAAGCTCGAATAGATACTACAGACCGGTTTGAGTCCTTGCGATGCCAGGCCTGCAGCAAACGTGACGGCATGTCCTTCGGCAATGCCGACATCGAAAAAACGCTCCGGGAAGGTTTCAGCAAAGGGTGACAAACCGGTGCCGATTTGCATGGCAGCCGTTATGGCAACAATATTTTTATTTTCGTGCGCCAATTCCAAAATGGTTTTACCAAATACTTTGGTATAGGTTGGCATGTTGGTTTTTTTTATGGTCTCACCGGTGTTGGGATCAAACTGTCCGAGACCGTGAAAAATGGGCGCATTTTTTTCTGCCGGAGCGTAGCCTTTGCCTTTTTTCGTCATCAGATGCACAAGAATGGGGCCATTGAGGCGTTTTACTTCGCGGAAAAAATGGATCATGCCGGCAATGTTATGGCCATCGATGGGACCAAAATAGCGAAATCCCATACGTTCAAACAACACACCAGGCGTGATGAACGCCTTTAAACTTTCCTCCATTCGGCGGGTAACGCGGCGAATAAAAGGTCCCATATTATCCAGTTTGCCGGTGATGTTCCAGATTTCATCTTTAATGCGATTGTACAAAGGATTGGAGATGATGCTGGTGAGATACTTGGACATGGCGCCTACATTCGGCGAAATGGACATGCTATTGTCGTTCAAAATAACAATAATATCCCGGCCCGAAGCTCCGGCGTTATTCAAGCCCTCATAGGCGAGTCCGCCGGTGAGGGCGCCGTCACCAATTACGGCGATAACCTTGTGTTTTAATCCCAAAATATCGCGCGCACAGGCAATGCCAAACGCCGAAGAAATGGAAGTACTGGAATGGCCGACGCCAAACGCATCAAACTCGCTTTCGGACATTTTGGGAAAACCGCTCAATCCTTCATATTGTCGAATAGTGGCAAAACGCTCGCGCCGGCCGGTTAAAATTTTATGGGCATACGTTTGATGACCAACATCCCACACGATTTTGTCATGTGGCGTATCAAACAGATAATGCAACACAATGGTGAGCTCGATGACACCCAACGATGGCGCCAGGTGCCCGCCGTTGTGGGCCACAGTCTCGATAATGGATTGCCGCAACTCTTTGGCCAAGTGGGCCAGGTGCGGAACGTCCAACGATTTTATATCCTGAGGAGAATTAATTTGAGTTAAAATTGAATCCATACCACACCCAAAAACAGTTATTCGCTTTCAATCGACAGTTGAAATCCATCCGAATGTTTCGTCAGCACGCGCAATTTTTCTTCGGCTTTGCCAAGTTTTTCCAAACAAAACCGGTTCAGCTCGTTGGCCTCCTGAAACAGCGACATGGTTTCTTCCAAGGCAACATCACCCTGTTCCAATTGTTCGGCAATCTCTTCGAGCCGCTCAAGGGCCTGTTCAAACGATAAATTTGCTTTAGCCATTGTCTTCTTTCTTTACAAATGTTTCCACAGTCACGCCGATCTCTCGTTTACGAACGGATGCTTGCAATGAACCATCCGACAACAAAATATCGACCTCATCGTCCACCTCGATCTCTGTTGTCTTTCTCAATACTTTAAGCGACTTGGAATCGCGTACCACCGCATAACCCCGTTTTAAAATTGCATCCGGGTGCATGGTTTGAATAAAATTACCAACTTGATGCAAAAGCTGCCCTTTAAGGATTACATTATGTCGATATGACTGTTTGATTCGCGTCAGCAGATCATCCACGCGCTGCTGATATTGCAACACCAAATCCTGAGGCCGACGAAAAGCATAACTCTGAATCGTTCGATCCAAGGTTTCCCGATTTTCTTTAACGAGAAGCAAAGTTGCTCGGCGAGCCCGATTATACAACGACCCAACGTCCTCTAACAATTCCCCTTGCTCGGGGACTACCATTTCCGCGGCTGCCGATGGCGTGGGAGCGCGTAAATCGGCCACAAAATCACAAATGGTAAAATCCACCTCGTGCCCAACCGCCGAAACAATGGGAATCTCGGACTCGAATACAGCGCGGGCAACAATTTCTTCATTAAACGCCCACAAATCTTCGAGCGAACCGCCACCGCGTCCCACGATGATGACATCGACATCTCCATATGCATTAAAATCAGAAATCGCAGCGGCGATGTCCGGTGCAGCACCTTCACCTTGAACCAAAGTGGGACGAATGATTTTGAAAACGGAGGGATAACGTCGATTCAGCACATGCAAGACATCACGGATCGCGGCCCCGGTTAAAGAAGTGACAATACCGATTTTTTCCGGGAATCGTGGCAGGCTTTTTTTGAACTCTTCGTCGAACAGCCCCTCCTGGCTCAATTTGTTTTTAAGCGCTTCAAATGCCAATTGCAAATCGCCAATACCGGCGGGCACCATTCGGGTGACATCAATTTGGTATGTGCCGCGTTTTTCGTACACGCGCACCGAACCGTACACATTTACGCGCATCCCGTCTTGCGGTGTAAAAAACATAGCGCTCGTACGGCTGCGCCACATCACACAACTAATTTGTGACCGAGCGTCTTTGAGAGAAAAATACAAATGGCCGGAATTATGATGCGTAAAATTGGACAGTTCTCCCTGAACCCACACGGCTGGCAAATGCAACTCGAGCAGCTCTTTAATTTCAGAGGTTATATCACTAACGGAAAAGGTCTGTTTGGGTTCAAATTCCATAAACAGTGTTTGACAGCAAAAAAGATGATCTATATCAAAAGGGCCAAGATACACTCTCGGCCCTCTTTATTTATTTATTTTTCTTTTTATGACGATCTTTACGCAGCCGTTTTTTTCGTTTGTGGGTGGCTATTTTATGTCGTTTACGTTTTTTTCCGCTTGGCAAGACTCTCACCTCCTATCGTTTCTTTTTTCTATTCTTTTTCGTTAACAAATTCTTTCAAATCTTTCGATGGCTTAAAGACCGCGGCATTGTGTGCCGGGACGTGCACGGGTTCATTGGTGCCAGGATTTCGCGCGGTTCTTGGTTTTCGGCGTAC
>CAYPZM010000030.1:0-9744 GCA_964414825.1 uncultured Cytophagia bacterium
AACGGATCTTCCAGCGACCAGAGATGTTGATTAGGAATGTCAATGCGGAATTCAATCTCTTGCATGCCGCGCTTAAAGCCAATTGTTTTTGTTGGCACATCAGCGGATTTAAACTGGAAGTTGACCGTTCCATCTTGCCCCGGCTTTTCATTCAAGGTGGCTTTGACGTTAACACGGGATTTGTCAATATCCGGATAAAAATGCACGGATTCAAAATATACTTTAGGTCGCGCCTCCAAATAGACGGTTTGCCAAATTCCACGCGCATTGCCATAGCCTTGTTTGCCGTAGAGTTTAAAATCGTACTCGGTATCATCGACGCGCAATACCAGCTCTTGCTCCTGGCCCCATTTGGCAATGTCAGTCAATTCAAACTCGAATGGCGTATAGCCGCCTTGAAACTCACCTATCCTTTGGCCGTCTAGCCAGCCGCTTGTCAACCAATCGCTGGCGCCCACCACAACAAACACGCGCTGACCCTTCCACGATTCGGGAATGGTGATGCTGCGTTTGTACCAGGCAATCACGGCCTCGTCTTCCACACCGGAAAGCGGCGAGCCCCAGGGAAAAGGTACGAGAATATTCTCGGAGAATGTTTTATTTCCTTCAAACCACTCCTGTTGCAATCCGACATCGTTTTCATCAAACTCAAATGCCCAGGTGCCGTTAAGATTTTGCCAAGCGCTGCGTTCAAAATCGGGACGAGGATGCTCGGGCAAGGGAACTGATTCTAGTGCATATGCCATTGTAAATCCACACAGTATAAACATCAAAAAACGATTGAACATAGGATATATCTCCTCTTGGTTGATGTATCAGCGCTAATTTTCAAAAGCAATATAATCATTAAAATGAATAGCGGCAAATTGTAATACCTGATATAAGGGAGAAATGGAAAACCAGCGAAACCGAAAAAATGATGTTGATGCAGTAAACATTTATAAATTTATAGATCGCCACTAGAACAAAACTCGCGTCAAGTCTCAAGGCTGCCAAGAATCAAGTCGAATGGAATGACTTGATTCTTGGCGGCTCAGCGGCTGGGCGCGAATTATTCACCCCATCACCCCTCATTTTAAAACTAGTGCGGATTCCCAAACGCATAAATCAAAAACAGCCGAAACGTGGTCGGATCTTGCACCTGCCACATATTTCGCTTTTCATGGTCAAAAAGCGTCTCGGACACATCGGATAGCTCGGTTGATTGTTTTAGCAAGTACGCACGCGGTAAGGTTAATAGAGCAATAAGCTGAACCGGCCCGCGACCATAAGCCACTCCAAACGAGCCATTCATCCAGGTTTCATTTTTGTGATTTAAACGGTCATGGCTTGCATTAAATTCATACGAGTTGCCACCTTCCGGAATATTCGACTTGCCATAAACTTTAACCTCGCGCGTATACTTTTTGAGCACCGTCAAAGTAACCAACAACGACAGCCGCTTGTAAATGCCGATTGAGGAATGGCTTTCAAATCCCGTTGCAAAAAACAGCTCATTGCCGCGAGAAAAATCTTCCCAATACGGACTCCATCCGTTATTGGGCGTTGTAGACCACAACACGTTGGTTTGGTCGGATTGGCTGACGCTATTCCAACGCGTGGAGGTGTTTTCGTAGCCGGTTCGGGCAAGCTCTAACAACACTCCAAAATCGGTATAGCCGCCTTTAAATTTATAATTGATAAATGGATTGGCTTCAATCGCAATCTCCTTTCCGCCCTCCAGTGAGCCCGGATCACTTTCCGTCACTTTGTTCACTTTTTTCGTATTATGCGAAGCGTACTGTAGAAAAAACAAAATACCGGCATCCATATCACCAAATTGCCAAAACCGAACTTTGGAATAAGCGCGCAACAAATTGTCATTTATCTGATCCTTCCAGTACGGATCAACGTAATAATCACCTTCAAAATCAGAGCCGTCATTGTATTTCCATCGATAGTTTTCCCCTTGCTGAAAATTTCTGCGATAGCGAATTCCGGTTTTAAAATTGCCATTAATTTCAAAACTGCCCTGAATCTCGGCTTGATAGCCACCAAGTACGCTGTAGCTGTCCTGAAAAAACGCATCCGTATTGATGTGCGAATAACCAAAAATGTGGTTGCAACCGGTGGTGGCCCACCCCCAAGTCAAATGCGACAACTCGTAGGTGCGCCCCTCACGGCTAAAATTAATGTAACCGTCCGGCCGCGTAGAGTTCTTTTTCACGTAGCGAATTTTTAGCCCAACAGGCATATTAAACAGCCTATTTGCATAAATAAATTGCAATTTTGTTTCCGAGCGCGCGCCATTTGTCTCGCCTTTGAACGGCACCAGATCATAGGTTCTCGTATCCCCGTGATCCTCGTACGCACGCCCTACACCCTGGGATTGCAGCTCCATATTGGTGGAGCTATGGCCAACCTCCAGATACATTTTGCCAAATCGGACGTTGTGCACGCCGCCGAGCGTAAAGGCGCGCTGATAGGCGTATGATGACACTTTCATCCACGAACGAATATCTTCAGGATTTCCTTCATAGCCGCTCGGCGGCGCGAACTCGATTTGTTGATAATTATTCACATAGCTTTCATCGGGTCGCCGATCCAGGTCGGTCACATTGCCCTGCCACGGCATGGTTGTCGGGCTAAACGTGACAAACGCGCCGCTGTCCGGCCACTTTAAAATGTCATGCGGATAGGCAAAATAGGTAAAATAGGGATTGCTGCCGATAGTAAACGAGGGATTTGCCTGCAGAAGTAGCGGCAAGCCCATCAACAATAAAACGAGAACATTTCTGTTCATGAAATTTTTCTCCTGCGTGCAAGGGAAACAACAATTAAAGTGATTAATTTATGTTGTATGCAAATTTTGTGCAATCTGCGGAATGCAATCGTTTTAGAGCATCCGTTGATCGTCCGGGATATTCATCCCTGACGCGCAATGGTTTGGGACATTTATCCCAGTCGGACGAATGTCCGACGTCAGTTTGCGTCCGGCATGGATATGCCGGACGATCGACTGTTACCTTGACTTCCAGCCTTCAGCCGAATGCATAGTTTCTCTGTCTGCCCGGTTCTCGACAAAATCTTGATGCCCAGGATTCTCATATTTGCAAAAGTGCCAACAGCGCTGCACCCCGAAGCGACGATTGTTCCACATGGACATAGTCGCCATCCTGAAACCAGCGACGTTTTGCCTCTATAATACTGTCATTTAATGCCCCGCCGGTCACGTGTATTTTCTTTTCGAGTTGGACAGATGTCGCAATCTCTTGCAAATGCGATCGTTGATAGGTGCACAATCCTTTAAGGAGTGCGGCAAAAAGTTCAGAGCGCGTTGTTTCAACCGTTAATCCTTTAAATTCCGCGTTTAAGGGTTTTAGCGAATATCGCGAGCCCATTAAAAACGGCACATATTCAACATGAGATTCTTTTTGCAGCCATTCATCAATAGAATCAGGAACGAAGGTATTGTAAAATGTGTTTTCGTTCATATCCTTGCAAAATAAATTCCGAAACCACTCCCATGATTTTCCTCCTGCGTTCATGACATGCAGTGTCAACCAAAGATCGGGCAAAACATGCGCACGCACGTTATAGTGTTGCGAAGTCATGCACCGCGGCAGACAAACCAGAGTAATTTCGCTGGTTCCGTTCACATTTATAATATCTCCCGGGGATTGAATGCCGGCGGAATAGGCGGCGAGAACAGCATCATTGCCACCGATCAGTACAGCAGGCGGATGTCGAAAACCGAGTTGGTCGGATAATTTTTGTTTGACATGGCCAATAGAATCCGCCGCATGAATCAATTCAGGCAACAAGTTTTCAGATATATTGCACGCCTCAGCGATAGGCGTGTGCCAGGAAAGGTCATTTTTAGCGGTGTTGTAAACAGCGGATAGCGAGGCAGAGGAGGGATCCATGGCAAAAACACCGGTCAGCCAGCACCCTACGAACGTGTTGGAATGACCAAATTTGTAGGTTTTTTTATAAATTTTCGGGAGATTCTCTTTAATCCATAACATGCTCGCAAGAGAACATCCTCCGGCGACCGGCATGTTGCCGGTATGGGTTAACAAGTAATCAAGCCCGATGGTGTCAATGATAAACTTGGCCTGCTTTCGAGAACGCTGGTCGAGCATCAAAATAGCAGGATAGAGAGCGTTGCCATTCTCGTCCATAGCCGTCAGCCCGGGCGTGGTTCCGGATAGCGAAATGACGTCTACATCTGCGATTTCGTTCTTGAGAAACGCACATCCGTTGCGAAACGCGGAGAGCCATTTGTCCTGTTCAATATCCGCAAACAGGCCGTTGTTGTAGCTGTTGATAGGGTAAGATTCGCTAAACTGTCGGATCAAGTGAACCTGATCGTCTCCGGATTCAAAAACGCCCATTTTCAGCCCGGTCGTACCCATGTCAACACCAAGAATTTTCATATCTGCTTTTCCAGAAATCCTTCCTGCATCATGGTTTTGCGTATCTTTTCGATTTCCTCCGCAGGTGCGGACCGCAACGGCGCCTTCGGTTCATCGCCGTGCAGACCGACAATAGTCATAGCGGCTTTCACACCGGCAACGCCATAGGAGCCTGAAACGGCAGAGGTTAATCTCCCCAGCCGAACATGCAGTTGTCGTGCGTCCTCGTATCGTTGTTCTTTCCATGCTTTATACAATTCTGTAACCGCATCCGGGAAAACGTTTGCAAGTGATATAATTCCACCCGTGGCCCCAAGGTGCAGCGAAGGATAAAATGTACTGCTGGAACCGGACAGGATGTGGAAATCCGAATCCGGATCAACGAGGTTCAAATACTTTGCCGGCCCCTCAGGAGAAGAGTCTTTGATCCCGATAATATTCGGATGTGTTGCCAGCGCTGCCAAAGTTTTGGGCGGAATCTTGACCCCTCCGGAAAATTGCGGCGCATTGTACATCAATAGCGGAATGTTAACCGCATCGGCAATTTTTTCAAAATGCGCTTGTAACACATCGCCGGTCATAAATTTTGCAAAATAGCCGGGAGTCAGCACGCTGATATAATCAAAACCCATTTCGGCAACCCGTTTTGATTTTACAATCGTCTCTTTTGTAGATTCGCAAGCGGTGCCGACCATTATAACTTTGCTTCCCTTGTGCTCGGCAAAACGTTCGAGCACCTGCCACTGTTCTTTATCCGTCATGCTGCGAAATTCACCATTTGAACCGAGAGCCAAATATCCTTTCAAACGGGATTGACCATAAAATTTTAGATTTTCGCGGAGGTGTTCCAGTTTCAATTCATCATTTAAAAACGGCGTATTCACCGGTGCGAATACACCGGATAACTTTTCTTTGTTTGACATGACTATTTCCTCTACTAGACAATTTATACAAACAAACTAATCATCCAGATCGTCAAAGCTGAACAAAACCCGAGTACAAAGGTGCCGAGCGTGTGCAATTTGTACCCGGTCTTTACATCCATGCCGGACATTTGAGTGACGACCCAAAAAAAGCTATCATTGGCGTGCGAGACAACCATTGCCCCGCTTCCAATGGTCAATACAGTAAGAGCGCGCATAGCGGCTGTTTCCAGTCCCAAAGTTGTCATCAAAGGGGCCAGGATCGAAGCTGTTGTGATAATCGCAACTGTTGAAGACCCCTGGGCGCTTTTTATGGCCGCCGCCAGAATAAATGGCAGCCATAATCCCAGTTTGACTCCGCTGAGAGAGTCACCAATGATATTGGCGATACCGGAATTTTGCAGCACTTTTCCAAACACGCCGCCCGCGCCAGTTATCATAATGATGATGGCTGCATTCAACAAGCCTTTACCTACCCAACCCGAATTGGAGAGCATCTCGGTTGTCAGCTTACGAGGCAAGATGAAGGAAAAGCAGACGCCAATCAGCAAAGCAACAACCGGACTGCCTACAAAAGTGATAATCGAATAAAATGTCCCGGTTCCGAACGGATGGTTCGGGAATTCTGAAATGGATCGCAACACAATAAGCAGAATGGGCACAAAAATGGGCAATATGGATTTGAATGGCCCGGGCGCTGACTGTGCCGCTGCCTCTAAATCCTCTTCGCTCAGCTCCGGATTGGGATCGATCCATAAACGATTTGCGTATTTTGCAGCAAATATCCAGGCGAGAACCATGATAAACAGGCTAACGGGCAGGGCATACAAAATCACCAGTCCCAGGTCAGCGGATAACAAACCGGCGGCGGCAATAGGCCCCGGTGTTGGCGGAACCAGGGTATGCGATATCGTAAGACACAAGGACAAAACAATTGCTGTGCCTGCTAATGAGACGCCGGCTCGCTTGGTCAATGCTTTGTTCAGGGGGGACAGGATCACAAAACCCGAATCTGCAAACACCGGGATTGAGACGATATATCCGATGATGCCCATTGCCGGGATGATCCGTTTTTTGCCGATTTTTGCCAAAATGGATTCTGCCAGGGCAAAAGCACCGCCGGATTTTTCCAAAAAAGTTCCGATGATGGTCCCGGCTATGATGACAATGCCGATATGCCCAAGAGTTCCGCCAAAGCCGCTATTAATCGATTCCACAATCGTTTCCAGAGGCATACCGGAAAACACACCAAAGCCGACAGAAGTAAAAATCAAAGCTAGAAACGGATGCAGACGCAGGCGGCTTGTGGATAAAATGATCATAACAATCGAGGTAAGGAGAAGAATCAATTTTAGCATGGTATTCCTTTGGGATGATCGAGATCGAATGTCAAATACTGATTTCCCAATTGCACGAACATTTATTCTTTATGCAGCATTATTTTTTTGATAATCGAGTCCACATCATACACACATCCTGCCCATGTGCCCCCACTGGCGTTCTGCAGAGCGGCCCAAAGTTTTGTGTCTTCTGGCAAGCCGGGCTGCGGTGATAAATCCGGGCGGGATAAACGATTTTTTAGCACGTCGGTACCATACGGAAAGGACAACTTTTCAGGATCGCATCTGGCCTCACCGATAAGATTCACCGTGCCGGTCAGTTGCTGTGTGTTTATTTCAATTCGGATAATATCGCCATCCATCAGCTTGCCAATCGGCCCGCCCGCCAACGCTTCCGGTCCAACATGACCAATGCAAGCGCCCGTGCTCACGCCGCTAAATCGGCCATCTGTAATGAGAGCGACATGCTTTCCCCACGACAAATATTTAAGGGCGGCCGTGACCTGAAATGTTTCTTCCATACCAGAGCCCAGAGGACCAATACAAATGAGCACCATGATATCGCCGGGTTGGATGCGTCCGTCTTTTATTGCCTGGATCGCGGCACGTTCGCTTTGAAATATTTTGGCAGGGCCCGTAATCTCATAAACCCCTTGTTCATCAAGAACCGTCTTGTCGATTGCTGTGCTTTTGATAACGCAGCCGTCCGGGGCAAGATTGCCGCTGGGAAAGGTGACCGTACTGGTAAGACCGAGTTTTTTGGACTTGAATGGCGAGAAAATGACATCATCCGGATTTATGTTTTCCTGCTCTTGCAGGATATTTTTAAATTGTTGACGCCGCTCGCAGGCCTCCCACCATTGCAGATTTTTTTCCAATGTCTGACCACTAACCGTTTCAACGTCGAGGTGCAGCAAACCGAGATCACGACAGTGTAACATGACTTCCGGAACGCCGCCGGCCAAAAACACAACACTGGTCGGGTAATGTACCGGACCGTTCGGAAGGACGGAAACGAGTCGAGGCACGGCTTTATTGACTGTTGTCCAGTCTTTGACCGTTGGTCGTTCCAGATTTGCGGCGTGTGCTATGGCCGGAATATGCAGCAGCAGGTTGGTCGAGCCGCCAAATGCCGCGTGCAGGACCATGGCATTATGCAGAGAATCCGATGTCACAACATCACTAATGGTTAATCCACTATTTTCGATATGCAATAGTGCCTCAGCCGAGCGCGCCGCCATATCCAGCCAAACCGGTTCGCCAGACGGAGCCAAAGCCGAATGCGGCAAACTCAATCCCAGTGCCTCCCCAATAACCTGCGAGGTTGCGGCGGTCCCCAAAAAGTGGCAGCCGCCTCCCGGCGAGGCACACGATCCGCAGGCATGTTCCTGTGCATACTCCAGGGTAACCTCGCCCCGGGCAACACGCGCGCCAATGGACTGGATCGCACCCAAATCTTCAAATTGTTTCGAGGGCAGCGTTACGCCACCGGGAACGAGAACACATGCTAAATCGTGCATTGATGCCAGCGCCATCATCATTGCGGGCAGGCCTTTATCGCAGGTGGCAATACCCAGCACGCCTTTTCGCAACGGCAGGCTACGGATCAGCCTGCGAAAAACAATTGCAGCATCGTTGCGGTAGGCAAGGCTATCCATCATGCCCGGGGTTCCCTGTGTGCGGCCATCGCACGGATCCGAAACAAATCCCGCAAATGGCAGAACACCTAATTCTCTGAGTTTTTCGGACGCACGCTTGACCAGCGCATCCAGTTCAAAATGGCCCGTATGATAGCCCAGCGCCACAGTTGCTTCTCTATCCGTACGCCAACCACCAAGAGTACTCAGAATAAGAAATTGCTTCCTTAGTGCGTCCGCAGCAGTAGCGCCCATGCCCGCGTTCTGAATAGCACCAAAAATATCGCCACTTGGTGCGCTTCGGAAGGTCTCTTCTGCCATGGGGAGCTTGCCGCGCTTCGGATCAAGCGAGGTTCGAATCCGGTAAATATGGCTGTCGCTGTTTAATATATTTTCAATTTTTCGATTCATATGCTCATACCGTTGCTTGGGGCTGGAAGCCCCAACTCATTCTGCTTCCAGGGATTCCATCCCTGGAAGCAAAGTCAAGGAGGGCTTCCAGCCCTCATTTGAGCTTATTCAAACACACTCAAATCCCATTCATCCATCCATTCCAGTTCAATGCGGTCGTTTCGAAACAGGATGGGCAGCCACACATAGCGTCCGTCGATGGCATTTTCCGGCCGCCAGCGATCCGCCATAAAAATGAAGGCTCCCTCTTTGCCCTGCACTGGCAGAATAAAAGTACTTTGCGAATGGAAGGTGAGCTCCGCATCCGGGCCGACACATGGATTTCCGAGTTCCTGCCACGGTCCCCAAATCGATTCCGCGACCGCCGAGCGCGCGGCATTGGGCGCCCATCCTGTACAGCCGGAAGCGATCAAGTAATAGTTTCCTTCGTGCTTGAAAATAGCCGGTGCTTCCATAAAACGGCCTATGAATACACGAACGTATTCGCCGGAATAGGATAAATAGTCATCCGTGAGCTTGGAAATATGCAGGGTGCTGTTTTCCTCGGATGCGTAAAGATGATAGGCCGAACCGTCGTCGTCGACAAACAGGGTTTGGTCGCGCGCCATTTGGCCATTCGCAAAATCACGGGCAATGAGATTGAGCTTTTCAGGATCATCCGGCAAATTGCCGCCGGAATAATCGTGATTCTGATATTTTGTCGGAACCTGCTTCTGTTTTGGCTCAATGTTTTTCGGCCAAAACCCGGCATTCGGTCGAAAGCTGCGCACATACGTATAGGGGCCAGTCACCTTATCCGCAATGGCCACACCGCTGCGCGCGGAGCGATAATTCGTATCCTTGAACTCGAGATGAAACCACATGACATATTTACCGGTGTTCTCATTATAAATTACTTTTGGCCGCTCAAGCACGCAGCCTTCACGGATGTCATGGGTTGTATCATCATTAACAACCGACAAGGCAATACCTTCATCTCGCCAATTGTACAGGTCTTTGGACGCATACACATTCACGCCCACCCAGGCAGCATTGC